>CAYRJI010000040.1:0-18203 GCA_964424645.1 uncultured Akkermansia sp.
TCGTTATTCTTCGCGTTGATGTCAGCACCGTTTTTGAGGAGGTAATCGATCCTCTTCTTCGCAACCTCCGGTCGTCCTGCCCAGTATTTGTAGAGTGCTGCGTACATGAGGGGAGTTCTTCCGTCCACATCCTGCGCATTAATATCGGCACCGGCTTTAAGCAGAGATTCCAGCCACGAGGCATCCTTCGTCACTGCTGCGTGCAGGAAGCTACGTTTAGTTTTGGGAGAGCGGTAGGAGGCGACATCTTTTTCGGAGGTGATCATCTTTGCTACCTCCATTTGGTGATTTGGGAGGACATCTGTGAATTTTTCGCTGTCCATGAACATCTCCACGAAGTCCGCATCCGGTGCGGCGGCACCGTGCTCCAGCCAAAAATGGCAGAATGCGATAGTGTTATTATCGTTGGAACTCAAGCCGATGCCGAGTCCCGACAAGTGGTGAGAGAGCAGATTCTTATGTTCCTCGGCTTTTTGGACATTGGCTCCCGCATCCAGCAAGATTTGGGCAATGTTTTGGTTGGGAGCGAGGTGGAGTGCGGTATATCCTTCCTTGTCCTTGATACCGGGGTCGGCACCTGCTTCGAGGAGGGCACGAATAGTTCCTTCATTGGCGGCAGAAACAGCATACATCAGCGCGGTTTTACCATCGTTATCTACGGCGTTAGGATTTCCTCCGGCGGCGAGGAGTCGCTTGGTAAGGTCGGTTCTTATGTTTCCCGCAGACATGAGAACTGTTTTCCCTTTGTTGTTTGCGGCATTCGGATCAGCACCCGCCTTGAGGAAGATATCGGCGAAGCGGACGAGCTCATCCGGGGTGAAGTCGGCGTGAGCGGAGGTGTACGTCATGTCAGCGACAAACATGCTGTCTGAAAGGGCATCCTTGGCGACCTTGTCGCCGCAGAGTTTGAGGAGCTCCTGCACCGTTATTTTCGGGGAATCGAGGAGCTCGGACAAAGCGGGGGGCAGGTCCGGGCAGTGATTCTGTTCCTGTTTTCGGCACCCCAGCAAGGAACTGTTTAAGAATTGCAGAGGCAGGGTATTCGGCACGTTGCAGCCGAGCTTAACCAAGGTGTCGATTATGGCATGGAAGTTGAGGGCACGCTCGCATTCTTCCCGCCACAGGCTGTCTTGGGAAAGGCCCCGCGACGGGAAGTTCATGTAAGAACTACGTGGTTTTTTCAGGTTCTCGTTTACAAAGTCGCCGGTATTGCGTAAATCTGTAAAGGAGAAAAGGGCACTGAGCGGGTTTTTCTGCCCGGAGACTTTTGCACCGGCTGCGAGCAGCACGCGGAGGGCACCGAGATTACACGCGTTCACAGCACTGCTCAGTAGATCATAGTCCCCGTTCGGATCCACCCCGGCGGCGATGAACTGCGGGATGAGCGTCTCATGGCGATACGCAATAGCGCGACTCATGATCTCCTTTGGTCCGAACATTTCACTCTTTTCTTTGAAGTGAAAAGTCCCGGCGTCAAGCAAAATTGCCAGAGCATCACGCGAGCTGCATGTGCGAGCGAAGGTGGCGAGTGTGACCGGTTGCGCGGGGATTAATCCATCTCCCATGATTGCTTTCATGGCTGCCCCGCTGTGCACATGTCGGAATAGCGTGAGTGCGTCCTCTTTGACCTGTTGGGGTGCTTTCTGCAGGGCGGCTCGGATGCCGGGGATATTGTTGAGTTCTAATGCAGCTTGCAGACACACCGATGGCGCATCGTTCTGCAAATCGGGCTTGGCACCGAGAGCCAATAGAAAACGCAGAGCCTCGGGCGTAAGACTTTGTCCGCCGGTCCACTTCCCGTCCTTACTGCGCTCCGTAAAGTCCACACCCTTTCTCGCCAGCCACGCGATGCTTTCCAGCGCGGCGCAATATCTTCCGATGGGTTCGAGGAGCGGTGTGCCGTCTGTGTCCCACGCCGTGGGTTCCGCTCCCATTTTGATGAGGTTCGCTAAGTCCTCGACATACGGTATGGTGTGGCATAGGCTCTGCTGCAGTTGCTCCTTGGTGGGCGGCTTGTCCGCACCGTAGCGTTTCTTCTCCTCCTCAGTGAGCGGCTTTCCCTCGTCCGCCGCCAACCGCAGCAGTTCGCGGATGGCGATGGAGGTAGAGAGATCGCGTGCCGTTTTGCCCTTTTGGTTCTTCGGCATCACGTCCGCTCCCTTTGCCACCAGCCAGCAGACGGCAAGACGATTGTTCGCGGCGGCAGCTTGCATGAGGGCAGTTTGCCCCTTTTTGTCTACGGCGTTGAGGTTCCCACCTTTTTCAATGGCTTTCAGTTTCTTGAGCAACGCCGCTTGTCGCTTCGCCGCCTTTTCAGCCTTGGCATCCTTCTTTTTCTTATCCTTCGGCACCGTTCCGTCGTTCACCGGGAAGAGTAGCTCCACTCCCTGCGGCGGCTTCGGTGCTTCCTCCTCCGCCGGGCTCACCTGCGCGAGCAGGAAAATGGAAAACAACGCTATAATGCGCTTAAAATAAGCTAATAACAAATTGGGGGGGGGGATTGGAGGGGGGAACGAGGTGCCGAGCGGGAAGAGGGGAAGGAGGACGACCGTTGGAGGCGGAAAGGGAAGCCAAGTACGAAGTATTTTAAAGTTAGGCGCAACGGAGTTGCGCGGAATTCGGAGGCAAAGCCGGGTAGTGACGGGTGTGGTGGGCAATGCGGGGACGGCAGGGATTTGTTCATATCGAATGGATTTGTTGGGAGCGCATTCTAACCGTTATTCTGCCGGATGTCAACGAGGAAACCGCAGCCGTCCCAAGAAAAATATGAACTTCGTGGTGTGCGGTGATTTTGCGTCAGGAAGACAAAAGAAGTACGAGGTACGAAGTACGAAGTACGAAGTGAAGGAGTTAGGCGCAACGGAGTTGCGCAGGGGAGTTGGAAAGAGGCAAAGCTGGAACCTCGCGTGGGGAACAAATCCATGCACCCGTGAGGATGAAGCCCCCTTAGTACACAGAGCGTCTGCAACCCGCATGAGGATTAGCATGGCGGCGATTCTCGAAAATTTTATTGGGACAGGTGTGACATCACGCACGTTTTTTCCACACGAGCCAATAGCTTACCACACCCGTCACTCCTTGGCTATGCCACTTCGTACTTCGTACTTCGTACCTCGTACTTCCTATTGGGCGACTGAAACCCGCATGGGGACCAGCATTGCGGCGATTTGCAGGAATTTTCATGGGGCAGGGGTGAAAAAATTCAAAAAAAAGCAAGAACAGCTTGAACAAAGGGGCGGGATGTGTTAGAATGATACCAAGCTGTGCAGGATAGGGCATAGCACGAGGGGGTGAGTATGACACCCGGGAAAGAACGCAGAATGAGATGTTAAATTCATCATTAAATCCGGATCGGGCAACGTTGAACTTTCTTAACGCTTACACAGAGGAGGTACGCGAGGAGGGGGAACGGTTGCAAAAAGAGGGGGCGGTGACCCAGATATTCGGCAATCACTTGTTCATACAGGGACGTGTGGAAACGAAGAAGGGATCATTTAATACGACGCTGAGGTTGCAGGGCAACCGATGGTATGGGGCGTGCCAAGCAGAGGACGAGACGCTTGCGGGGGTGTGCCTTGTGGCAACCATGGTGGAGAGGTTGTACCGGGGAGCCAGCATGCCGGAAAGTCCCAATGAGCTCAATGAGATTCCGCTATCCGACGTACTGGAAGAGAAGTTGGGGCGAGACTTGGATGTTCGGGAAGAGGACTACGTGAACAAGCTGGAAAAGCGTTACCGACGCTTTGCGATTGAGCAGGAGATACACGACCACGACCTCGTGCGACTCAACCCGCGCTGGGAGATTACCGGCTATGCACCCCTCGAGCTCTGGCCCACACCACCGCACAATATTCTCGAGTTTTGGAACTATATTGCCTACGCGTTTGCAAAGAAGCGCATCAGTTTTCCCACCTTCATGAGCGTCATCACGGACCTCGGCAAGGTGCAGAGTCGGATGCGCGAGTGGGAGCGCGAGAAAGAGGTGAACATGTGGAATGAGCGCATACGGAATGTCAACGAACGACCTCCGCAACCTCCCCGTTCCACACTGCATATTCGGCTCATCTCCACTATCAACGAGGCACATTTTGAGTATCGTCGCCTCGAGAGTGACCCGTGGGAGGTCATCCGCGAGAAGTCCCAGTTGGATGAGCTCATGAACGGCTTCAAACGCGGGTCGTTCAAGATGGACCCTCAGTCGGACATTTTGCTCAACGTACTCCAAGGGTACTTTGAGTTGGAAGGAGCCCTGATGCTCGATTTGGACAAGGATGAGGCATGCAGGGTGATGAACCGACTTTTCCATCAACCGGCACTTAAGGGCTACCTACTCAACCTCGATGATTGCTACTTCAAGGTCGTCAAGGAACCCCTGAAATGGATATGCATCGATGATCCGATTGTGCCGGATTGCTATGGTTTGCAGTTGGTGACGGCATCCGGGGTGCACGTAACGCACTCGGTGCGGCAGCTGCCGGGGCAGGAGGAGCTCTACCAGTCCGATGAAACCGTGTTTCCCGGACCGCCCCGATGGATGGAAGGGACTGAGGTTGAGCCGCGATACTCCATTCCCAAAACCGTGATCGACAGTTTGGACGGAGTGGAGTTTCTGCGCAAGATCGGTGCCACACTTCCCCCCAGCATGGAAGACCGCGTGGTGGATATCGAGATGCTCCCCACGTTCCACATGAAGATTGCGAGGGGGCTTACCAGTGTGGACACCGAGCACGTGCTGCTGGAAGTGACCGCGCAGGATAAACCGGGTCGCCGCAGGGAGAGGTTGGGCAAGGATGACTGGGAAGTCCTCGAGCAGGTACGCGTGAAAGACGGCACCTTGCTGCGCTTCATCCGCGATTACCTCTACCCGATACCCGGGTTGCTCGATGAGATGTCCTTCACCTACGGGCTTCCGCGCACGAAAGATGACGATGCGTTCGATGATCTGGGCAGTAAACGCTACACGCTGGAAATTACGAAGTGGCTTTCCAAGGTGTACGACAACAAGAAAGATATACCCTCGAATGTCTTTAAGACGCGCATTACCAAGCAATTTCCGGAAAAGTTTGCCGAGTGGTACAAGACGATACCGGAATCTGTGCACGTCGAGCTGGATAACAGTTTGCGGTCCCTGTTGGCAGACCCCGTTGCGGCGTCCATCCGCTTCGAAGTGGTCAAGCAGGATATAGACTGGTTCGACTTGAAGGTCGTGTTCGACGTGCAGGGCGTCAGCTTGGAGCCGGAGCAGATACGCGCCTTGGTGGCGGCACGCGGCGGCTACGTGCGGATGAAGGACGGTACGTGGATGCGCTTGGGTATTAAACTCAATGATGATGAGAGGGATGCGGTCACGAAACTCGGTTTGGACCCCTACGATTTGTCGGGGGAGACCCACCGCATGCATGCCTTGCAGCTGGCAGACCCGCGCGCGGCAGAAGTCTTTGACCCGCAGGCATGGGCAAAGATTAAGGAGCGCACGGCTGAGATCAGGATCGATGTGCACCCGGATGTGCCTTCATCCTTGCAGGCGACGCTCCGTCCCTACCAGGTGGAGGGCTTTCACTTCTTGGCATATTTGGCAGTCAATGGATTCGGTGGTATTTTGGCGGACGACATGGGATTGGGAAAAACCATACAGTCCATCACGTACGTGCTGTGGCTGCGGGAGGAGTGGGAGCGCAACCACTTCAAGGATGATGAGAAAAAGCCCACGCCACCGGTGCTGATCGTATGCCCGAAGTCGGTGTTGGATGTGTGGGCAGGGGAAACGGAGCGATTCGCGCCGGGAGTGCGCGTCATGGTGATACGCAACAAGGAGCAGGCTAAAGTTGACTACATACGCGAGCAGGTGGACATGGTGGTCATCAATTACGCGCAGCTCCGGGTTTGCGGCGAGCAGATCAATTCTATTAAGTGGCTCACCGTCATCTTGGACGAGGGGCAACAGATTAAGAATCCGGATTCGAAGGCCGCGAAAGCCGCACGCGACATCATCGCCTACAACCGCTTGGTTCTTTCCGGAACACCCATTGAAAATCGCCTGCTGGACATGTGGTCGTTGATGGCTTTTGCCATGCCGGGAGTGTTGGGCAGCCGCGCGTACTTCAAGAAGCGGTTTGACAAGCGCAAGGACGCCCAGAGCCAAAACCGCCTAGCCGCCCGGCTCAAGCCCTTCCTCCTTCGCCGTACGAAGCAACAGGTGGCAAAGGACTTGCCGCCGCGCACCGAGGAGGTCGTCTTGGCACGCATGGAAGGCGTGCAGTTGCAGCTTTACCGGCATGAGCTCCGGCAGATACAGAAAGCACTGCTCAGGTTAGATTCCAATGAGGAGGTGAAGAAAAATTCCTTCGCTATCTTACAGGGGCTCATGAAGTTGCGGCAAATATGCTGTCACCCGGCACTCCTGCCCGACTTCAAGGAAATTGTGGAGAAGCGCGGCTTGAAGACCGACGGGACGGAAGTCAACTACCGCGATGTGAGTAGTGCCAAGCTCAACGCCCTCTTCTACCTGCTCGACCAGTTGCGGGAGGAAGGTCACAAGGTGCTGGTGTTCTCCCAGTTCGTCAAGATGCTCGATATCATCAAGGACCGTTTGGTGGAAGAAAATCGCACGTTCCATTACCTGACGGGGCAGGTGAAGGACCGTAAGGGAGTGATCGAAAGCTTCCAAACGACCAAGGAACCGAGTGTTTTCCTCCTTTCGCTGAAAGCGGGCGGTGCCGGGTTGAACCTTACCTCGGCATCGTACGTCGTGCTATATGACCCGTGGTGGAACCCGGCGGTAGAGAGTCAGGCTATCGACCGTACCCACCGTATCGGACAGAAGAACAAGGTGATCGCGTACCGCCTCATCACGCGCGATTCGGTCGAGGAGAAAATCCGCAAGCTCCAAATCCTCAAGAGCCAACTCGTTACCAATGTGCTCGGAGATGACGGCTTTGCCTCCAGTCTGGACATCAAAGACCTCCAATTCATCCTCGCGCACGGCGGCGAAGATGATTCCGACGTCCCCGAGGACCCGGAGATTATCGAGGAGGAGTAGACCTACAGCCCTCCATTCACCGCATTGACGTTTGAGAAAGATGACGCCTGATGGCGCAAGAGTGAGCCGGATTCGAAGCAGAGTCGGGGGGGGCGTGACTACAGGGGGTGAGGTGTACTGCATGGATGCGTGTGTGGGCAAAGTATTTTCGCGACTTTTCTCTCCCCTGCCTCGGCTTCGCGGTGGCACCGGGTGCGCGAGCATGTCGCGTCGTAGGCACCGGAGTATGGTGTGGCGATGGGTTCTCGGGTGGGCGGCGTTGTGTGTATGTCTCACTCTGCTCTGTTCCTGCCGGGACTCTCAGTCTTCCGCCGAAAAAGCCGCTCAGCGGGGGATACTGCTGCTGGGCAACAACGCGGAGCCCCAGAGTCTCGACCCCCACAAAGCGACGGCGGTGGCTGACGGCAAGATCATTTGCAGCATTCTGGAAGGGTTGGTGCGACCGTACCCGCGCGACTCCGCCAAAGTGCTTCCCGGTATGGCGGAACGCTGGGAGCGTGACGCGACGGCGACGGTGTGGACATTCCACCTGCGGCATGCCCTCTGGAGCGACGGACAGCCCGTCACCTCGCGCGACTTTGCCTACGCTTACCACCGCTTGCTGCATCCCGAGTTCGGCGGTCGCTACGCGGAAATGCTTTACCCCCTGCGCGGCGCGCGTGACTTCAACCACGGGCACCTTGCTTGGAAGGATGTCGGTGTGAGTACACCGGATGACTCTACCCTCGTCCTCACCCTCGAAACCCCCGAGCCCCAACTCCCGCAACGATTGCTGCACTACACATGGTTTCCGCTGCCCGCGCACCATCTGGAGAGGTCGGGGGGCATGCTCGACCGCCGCAGTCCTTGGGCTCGAGTGGGAAACTGGGTGGGTAACGGGGCATACCTGCCGAGTGAGCACCGCTTCAACGATTTCCTGAGTGTGAACCCCAACCCGCGTTATTGGCGAGCGGCGGAGCTGCGCAACTGCGGTATCCGTTTCCTGCCTATCGTCAATGGGTACACGGAAACTCGCATGTATTTCGGCGGTAAGTTGCACATTTCCAACAATGTACCGCCCGAGTTGTTGGACGAAGCCCGTCGCCGTGCCCCACGTGACTTCTGCCGCGATGCCTACTATTGTACCATTTTTTACCGACTCAACACGACGTGTCCTCCGTTGAATGATGAACGGGTGCGCCGCGCGCTCTCGCTGGCACTCGACCGTGCCGCGCTCGTGCGGCGCGTGGTTCGCGGGGCAGGTACCCCCGCTTTCGGTTTTACTCCGCCAACGGCTGCTTACTCGCGGGCGCAGGATGCCGCTGCGGCGTCCATGACGCAGACGCAGCGCGAGCAGCTGGCGCGTGAGTTACTCACCCAAGCCGGTTATCCCGGCGGCAAGGGTTTCCCCACACTCGAGCTCATGACGACCTCGCGCGATGTACAGCGCGTGATGGCGGAGTGTATTCAGGCGATGTGGGTGCGGGTGTTGGGGGTGCGCGTGGAGATACGTTCCTGCGAATGGACTGCCTACAAGACCGCCCAACAGAATGGGGAATACGACATATCCTCCTGTTCGTGGAGTGGGGATTTTCTCGACCCGGCGACATTTGTGGAGCTCTGGCAGACCGACGCGGGCAATAATTGCACGGGGTGGGGCAGCGAGGTCTGTGATGCGTACCTCGCCGAGGCTCACCGAGCGACCGACCCCGCTCGGCGACTGGAGATGCTGGCTGCCGCCGAGCGCGAGGTGCTGCGCGGTTGCCCCATCATCCCGCTCTACTGGAGCGAGCGCACGTATCTGAAGTCGCCGCTCGTCTCCGGTTGGTTCCCGCTTCTGTTGGATAATCACCCCCTCGATGCCGTGGAGGTGCGTGCCCCCTCGCAGCCATGATGAAATTTTTTGTCAAACGCGTCGCGCAGGGGCTGGTGGTGATTTTCATTTTAGAGACACTCACCTTTTTCTTGGTGCGTGCCCTGCCGGGGAATCCCTTCTTGGGAGAGCGCAAGCTCCCGCCGCATGTGCTGGAGCAGCTGAATTCTCTGTACGGGCTGGATGCCGGGATGGGTGTGCAGTTCCTGCGCTACTGGAAAGCAATCCTCCTGCACGGCGACTTCGGACCTTCGCTGGTGAGAGAGGGAGTGCAGGTTTCCGAGTTGTTGGCGCAGGCGTTTCCCGTCTCCTTGCAGCTCGGCACGGCGGCTATGCTTTTCGCCGTGCTCGTGGGAGTCCCGGCGGGTATGTTTTCTGCTTACCGGCGCAATCGATGGCCGGACACCCTGTTCATGCTCATTGCTGTGGCGGGTATCTGCATCCCGAGTTTCGTGCTTGCCCCAGTGCTCGGCATTACCTTGGGTGCCCATGTGCCGGGGCTGAGTGTGGCGGGCTGGGATAATCCCCTCTGCATTTTGCTACCGACACTCGCCCTCGGTGCGGTCAATGCCGCCTATATCGCCCGCCTTTCCCGCGCCGGTATGATAGAAACTCTCTCCTCCGACTTCGTGCGTACCGCTAAGGCGAAAGGGGCAGGCTCCTCCCGCATCCTTTGGCTCCACGCGCTGCGCTGTGGGCTGCTCCCGGTAGTCTCCTACATGGGACCCGCCTTTGCCGCGCTGATTACCGGCTCTTTCGTGGTGGAATCCTGTTTCCAAGTGCCCGGTCTCGGGCTGCATTTTGTCAACGCGACGACGGACCGCGATTATTTCCTCATTCAGGGGCTCGTCTTTTGCTACGGCGTGCTCATCGTGTGCGCGAATCTCGCAGTGGACCTCTGTCTGGCATGGCTCAACCCCCGTCTCCGCTCCTCATGACTCGCCCCTACGTCCACGGACATTCCCCGTTGCGGCAGGCGTTCCGGCGACTCCTGCGCAACAGGACAGCTGTCGCCTCGGCGGTTTTTCTCCTGCTCATGGTGCTTGCGTGTTTTGTCCTTCCCCTTTTCCCGTGCATCGCTCAGCCCAATGTGACGGACCTAGACCACATCACCGCCCCGAGCTCGTGGCAACACTGGTTGGGCACGGACCACCTAGGGCGCGATCTGCTGGCACGCGTCCTCTACGGGGGGCGTATTTCTCTGACGGTCGGCTTTCTGGCTACGGCGGTGGCTTTTTCTCTCGGGGTGATTTACGGGTTGGTAGCCGGTTACGTCGGCGGGCGCGTGGATGCCGTGATGATGCGCGGAGTGGATGTCCTCTTTGCTCTGCCCTTCATCGTGGTGGTCGTCGTTTTTTCGCTGGGGATTGAGGAGCCTTGCCGCAGGTTGACCGAGGAGGTCGTTCGGCTCACCGGCTGGAGCCGAGATGCCGTGGCACCCTTCTTCGGACTCGTCCCGCTGTTCCTCGCGATCGGTGCCTTGGGCTGGTTGACGCTCGCGCGCATTGTGCGCACCCAAGCCCTCGTATTGCGGGAGCAGGAGTTCGTGCTCGCCGCCCGCTCACTCGGGCTCCCGCATCTCCGTATCCTCTTCCGCCACATTGCCCCGAATCTCATCGGTCCCGTCATCGTTTATACCACCCTAGCGGTACCCGGCATCATCCTCACGGAGTCCACCCTTTCTTTCATCGGTTTGGGTGTAAAACCTCCTAATTCCTCATGGGGTACACTCATCAAGGAAGGTGCCGACCGCCTCGAAGTCGCCCCCGAGTTGCTCCTCTACCCCTCCCTCTTCTTCTGCCTCACCCTCTTGGCACTCAACTTCTTGGGCGATGGACTCCGAGATGCTCTCGACCCCACATCTGTCCCGAGAAAATAATCTCGAAGGGGGCGAGGCGGAACACGCGAGGGTGCGGTGGTGAGGGGAAGGTGGGTGTGATGGACAAGGCGAAGTATTCCTGAGGTCGATAATTGCGTGGGATGGGGAGTGGTACGTCCGAAACTTGCATCGGAACTACGTATTCGCAATACGCATGTCAAGCACATATTCGGAATTTTTTATGTCCTTCTTTTCAAGAGGTAGCGCAGATGCCATATCCCCCTCCGAGCACTAAAATTCGTTTCATTCCCATTTTCTTGCCTTCTCAATATCAGTACGTTAACCAACGAGATCTACGTATTGCGAATACGTATGATCGGGTGAGTTCAGGTGATCTGACCGAAACCGGAAACGGATATGAAGACATGGCTTTGGCATACGGTGGTGATGGTGTGGATGCGCTGCACGGCTGCGGCGTACGGGAATGTTCTCTACCTTTTCAAACTTACATACCAATGAAAATCACATCCCTATTCTACGCATTGACCGGGCTATCATTGCTCGGGGTAACCACAGTGTCAGCGGCACCCAAGCCGGTGATCAAGGCAGAGGCGGAAACGAAGCTGCCGGAAATCTGGCAGAGCGTACCCGCATCGCAGAGACTCTCGCTGGTACGTGCGGCAGAAATGGACGCCCTGCGCATCCTCGCCGAACGAATCGCGGGTCTGGCACTGAATGAAGAGAGCACCGTGCAAGACCTCGCCGTGACGAGTGACGAGGTGCGCGGTGAACTGGAAGCTGTGCTGCGCGGCGTCAAAACCACGGAGGGACCGACCTACCACGAGGACGGTCGGGTCGAGGTGGTTCGCGCCGTGAAAGTGGCTCAACTCATCCGCTCCTTAACGCAGAAAAACGGTGGGACACCCACGGCGAGTCTCGACACGCGGGAGGACACGATGGACGCGCTGGGAAACGCCGCCATCCCGGGGTCACCGGGGCAGAAGAGAATTATGGCGAAACGCGCGGCTGAGATGGATGTCTACCGCCGCCTCGCCGAGCGTGTGGCAGGAGTTCATATCACAGGTGATACGACGCTGAAGGATTTCGTGGCAAAGGACGACAAACTGCGTACGTCGTTCAACCACACCATCAAGTCGGCGGAGATCACTTCCATCGTGTACAATGAAGACGGCACGGCGACCGTGGAGGCAACCCTCAAGATCGGACCGCTGGTGCGCACCATCGTGAGACATAAGTCAGCGCAGGGTGTCGTGCTGAAAGTGGAGGAAAAGACCGAGCAGCAGGAGATCACCGAAACGGGTAACGGAGCACCGGCGGAAGATGCCTCGGATGACGCGTCCGCTCCTTCATCCCAAGAGGTGGAAGCTGTCATTTCCTCGATTCTCGGTGAGATTCCCGTCGTTGACTGATCGCAATGAAAACTACGCACCTCCCCTTCGGCATAACCGCACTCCTCGCCTTGTCGACACGCTCCGGTGGGAAAGACACCCAGTACCCCGTCATGCCGCGCGGTACGAGCATCAAAAAAGCCAAGGCTGCTTCCAAGGCAAACCTTTCAGCACAGACGAAGTGGGGTGAAAAACATATCATCGTGAGTACCTTCCCAAAAGATTAACAACCAACATCATTTGTTACAATGAATACAAAAATAGACGGCACAACCGTAAGACAATACTGGCAGGCTGAGGTAAACTCTCTCCTGGAAAAATACAGGCAGTTCGAAATGCTCATACCCAATACCCATAAGAGGAAGAAAGATGGTGAATATGGGGCAGGGTCTGATCACAACCCGGAAGACGGGCGCGCCATCGAATCGCTGCTCCGAGATACACTGCGTAAGTTTCTTCCCAAGCGATTGGAGGTGCTCACGGGATTCATTTCGCGACTGTCCGTAAAGACCGAAAACAACGATACATCACGCAAAGGAAAGGAGGATGCCCATTCCGGACAGCTTGATATTATCGTGTATGATAGCTACAATTATCCTCTCCTCTATCGGGCAGGGGATACTGCCGTTGTCCTGCCGGAGGGTGTCGTGGCGATTATCTCAGTAAAAAAGAATCTGAGACCGGAGCATGTACAGGAAGAGGCGGACGCTCTCTTCCGCGCCTCCGAGTTGTGTCGCCATACACGTGACAGAGAGCCGGTCCGTGGTCCTTTCTTGGCACTTATTGCGATGGAATCTTCGTATCAGAAAGAGACATTTTTCGAGAAATTAAAGGAGGTTTACGCCGGTAAAGAAACGAATTTTTATTTTGATGATGCCATAGGATATATGGGAGTTCTGTCGGAATGGGGTATTTTTAAGACACCTCCGCCGCGCAACGATGTGTCGCAGGCTAGATATATCACCTTTCAGTTCGGAGAAGATGAACATCATTCGGGACTTCAATTCCTGCTGAACGGTATCCTGAGTGTTCTGTACGATCCATCGCGTAAATCGGCTGTGAGACCCGGTTTTACAGCCTTTTCGTCAATGAAATACACCGGAGGAGACACGATTAAGGTATGCGGTTTACGTGAGTCGCCCGCGAAACCAAGAAATAAGGAAAAGCACAAATAAGATAAGTAAAACGGAGTCTCTCCCCATCCGGCAAATTTCTTTCATTATTATTCCGATATGAAAACATACAAAACATACAAAATCGGGACTGCCGCTCTTGCAGCAGTGTTAGTATTAGGCATCGGCTCCTGTGCGCATCACAGGAAAAAACCGGCAACACCACCCGCGCCTGTCAGTCAACCGACAGCGCAGGCGACTGTCCTCGAAGCTCCGAAATCGCTTGAAGGAGCTTGGATCAAGGTGAAGTCGCATTCGAAGGTGGAGGGTGCACAAACAGATTGGTGGTACGTGGAGAATGGCAAACCGTATTATTACGGGGATGAAGCATGCTCCGGAGAGCATCCGGCTACCCCGGCGAGTTTAGGAACGCCGCAGTTTGTTCCGGAGATGATGTTTCCGCTATGCGAAGATAGCATGGGTCGGGGCTATCAATTGGCTGAGATGTCCTATCATCCCCGAGGAAAAAAGGCGACCTTAAAAATCGAAAATTGTGCCAGACACGAGCCAAGATTATGTCGATCCGCATGGGTCAGGAATGACCAGTTCGAACTGTCAAATGCTCCGGCAGAGATTACATTCACGTCGGCTCATTCCGGGGTGTATCACGGAACTATAAAGGGTGTCTTTGCGGAGGCTGCTATGTGTTCTCCCGATTACATCGATTACGTTCAGAGGCTTGATTCAATTACGATCTATACAGAGTGAAGACATCATTTTGACAACACAAGCGGTCGGAAATACCTCCCCGGCGTCATTGACGTCCGGGGAGGAGGGGGGAGGCGTAAGCATTCTAACCATCAGAAGAACAGAAAGTAACATCCAAAAATATGACGACATACGGCAGATTGCTCATGGGAGCTGTACTGTGCATCGTTCAGATACTACCGACCCGAGCTTCATTCCCCGATGGGGGGAATAGCCTTCAATTGCCACGGGCATTCCAACCGTCGGCGGCAGTCCCGGTGCTCGGACGAGTGGCGGCACCCACTTACCTAGCGGCACGGTCCTTTGCCGGAAGACAGGGTGGCGGCACTGTGACTTTCGATGGGTTATACAATGAGGAATCGATCACGATGCCGTCGTGGCTGTGGAATGAGGTGAAGGATTTGAACGCACAACTGAAGGATCGGTTGCCGGCGAGTGATTATTTAACCATCTTGAAGGGAGAGAATCGCCTCTTCGCCCAATATAAAACCAAGGGTGAATACTTACGTGCGGTATCCCAAAATAGGAGCCCGTCAGGAGACCACATCAATACTGTACAGGAGTTACGGCAAAAACTCGGAGAGATTCTGGCTAATCCGACGAGTGACCGGATATTTCCGAGACCTCGATTTGTTGAGCGGGGCAAGGAGGGTGTAATGTTCCGAGAATATCTGCGCTACAGTAAAGATGACATCTCGTTGGGTGACGAATCATACATATTGAGTCACGGTCGAGGGTTGCAAGCAGGTTATTCGTCCCTGTGGACATTCTGGGATTCACGAACCGGCTTCCCGCATGCCCAATTTGCGTGTCAATCGTCTACACGTGCGTCCTCTGCAAGGGGTAGATTGGCAGGAGGTCACCCTATCTATTACCTCATGGAGACGTACAATGAGCATTCATCGTGTGACTGGTGTTATTCATGTTGGGTCGAGAGTTATCTTGTTGATCCGCGTAGTAAGACATTTCATGCTCTTGTTCCACCGGGAATATCTCCCTTCATTAACTACGAAGAAAGCCCTGCCAGCGGGTTGTTGTACAGGCAGACCCGTCCCCTTCCGCCGACGCCATCACAAGAACCGGACAGTAAACCGCATGCTCCATGGTACGCGGAAGGAGACGCGGGGAAGGAATCCTTGCATATACAGCAAGTCAGGGAGGAATTAGATTTTGCGTGGGGAAAAACGCGCATCCCGCAGACAGGTAGTAACGTTCTGTTCTTGGATTCACTTATACATTACAGCCGGACAAGCACGCGGCAAGGAGACGCTGCGAAGTCAGTAAAAGATAAAATTGTGCGGTTGATGCAACCTGCTCCGCGCAGCATTCGCAATCAGGAACTGGAGACAATTGACATAGGAGATGCAAGGGAGGGATATACTTTATTCCTTCGATATGACTATCATTATGACGAGGCATCGGGGGGGGGAGGTCTGCTTTTTGGATTGCTAACACCCAATGACGAGATATTATGCTTCCCTATCGGCGAGGTAGGTCCGAAATATGGGGAAGAATGGAGCTTACTCCCGCAAACGGGCAAGCTTCGCCCATACAGTCAATGCATTGATCCGGAAGCAAGGGTTGGAGAAAATATTTCAGATGTATACTACACTGAGGACATGGCACCTTATGTCGTAACTATGCAGCTAGGTTCACGGGAAGGGAAGCGTATGGAATTGGTCGTGGGGGTGGAATGGCGTGGTGTTGTTGAATTCAATGTCATCCGTTTGAATTTAGAAGATTACACATACGTGATAGATAAGAGCTGGCAATTTCGGAGGAGTACCCTGAACCCCAAGTGGATATCAAATCAACGCATCTTTATGAAGCCCGTGGGTGATTTCCAATACAAAATCATTCAGGTGGAAGATGGAGGGAATGAACGAGTCATGGGTGATCTGTACGTTGAAAGTTCGAATAGCTACGCAATTGTCCTACCCAACGGACATTATGCCGGTTCGCCCGGGTGCGAACGTTTCCTGCAATACGGGGACGGCGAGCGGGTCGTAGGAATGCGCGCCTTGGCACCTTGGCGTAACAGACCGGCTGAAGTACTGGAGGCGATAGGGGGAAACGCGGACGACATCGCGGCACTGCGGGAGACGACGAAGCGGTGGCTGCGTAAACAGGGCTTCGATCCGGAAAACATGCCGCCGGAACCTCAACTCGATGCTTTCCCCGTGGCAGAGGTGGATATGCCGGATTTGTTCAATACGAACGGCACCACCCGCTTCCGTGTGGCACTCAAGGCAACGGCGCACGACATCAGGAAGGTTGAAGTACGCGCCGACGGGGTGCTTATTCCCCAGCCATTTGATGCCGACATCGATGTCACGGCACATGGCGAGCAAACAGTCACGGTGGAGGTGCCATTGGCAAGCGGTCAGAATTGGATCGAGGTCACCCCCGTAGACAGCGCGGGGATTCCCGGAGACACGACGCGATTTCGCGTGATATACAAGGGGCAATATCCCTCTGATTTGTTTATCGTGGCACTCGGCGTTTCAGACTATGAGAACCCGGATATGAAGCTCCAATACGCCGCCAAGGATGCCGGGGACATTGCCGCCGCGTTTGAGAAATACGGGACGGGACGCAAGCACGTGCTCGTGCTCACTGATAGGGAGGTGAAGGATAAGACCGTGATGGAGAAGGTGAAAACGTTCCTGTCATCGGCATCGTTGGAGGATCGCATTGTCTTCTATGTAGCCGGACACGGCATCTTGGATGACAACCTGAATTACTACTACGTCCCGGCCTCGTTTGATCCGGAGCATATCGCCGAAACGAGCATTTCTATGGATGAGCTTACGGACTGTCTACAGGGCACCAAGGCACGCAAGAAGCTGCTTTTGCTCGACACATGCTACTCCGGCATGCTGGGCGAGGAGGGAGAAGAAAAGCTTGCCCTGAGCGGAGTGCAGTTGCCGCACGGTGTGCGGGCGATTCAGATACGGGGGATGAAGGTAAAGAAGGCGGTGGGAGCACTGAGCGTGAACCAGAGGAAACGCTATGTGGAGGATATGTTCTCGCGCGGTAACACCCAGAGAGGCATCAACATCATAGCGGGGACGGCGGGAGCGGAGTTTGCCTTGGAATCCGGGGAATGGAAGAACGGAGTGTTCACGGCATCCGTCATCAGTGCCATGAAGGGCGAGGGAGCCGCGCAGGATGTGGATGGGGACGGCTTTTTCTCGGTGGAGGAATTGCAACAGAAGGTTGCCTCCACCGTGCAGCAGCAAACGGGCGGACAGCAGAGACCAAGTGTTGTGTCGGCAGAGGGTGCCGAGAATATGGTACTTGTGGAGGGGGTCGGATATTACGGTCTCAAGAGATTAATTACGCAAAAGGATTGGAATCAGCTGGCGGACATCATACGAAGAAGCTCGAAAAATTATGAAGACAGGCAATCTGAAGATATTATAAGCGACGCCATTGACGTAAACGCACCGGTTGAGGTGATTAGGCAATTGCTTGAGCACGGGGCTTCTCCTAAACGAATGTATGGTGAAGTTTTGAGAAAATTCCTAGAATCAGAGAATCCCGAGTATCACACTCACAGACTTGAAATAGCAAAATTGTTCACTCAGAGTGGAGACATAAAGGATGCACGGTACTACAAACTTCGCAATTCAGGGGATGAGGAGTTAGCACGACTCCTCTGTGAACAGGGGGTCACATCTTTCACCGAACCATACGCCTTGGAGAAATCTCAAGAGCTCTTTGAAATCTTTGCCGAGCACGGTATCAACCCTAACGATACTAGAACTGACGCGCGAAACCCTTTTTTGCAGGGCATTGTGAAGATTAAATACCAAAACATGTACAGAAATGATCCCGCTCAACTGCGCTTTGTGTTAGAACGTTTGCTGCCGCATGACAACACCGTCTGGGTTTCACCCCTCCACGACCTAGCTTTCATGTACTGTGCTTCGCACACGTTGGAGCAAAAAATGGATGCGCTGAACAAGATGCGGATACTGCTGGAGCACGGAGCTGATCCGAATTGCTTGGAGGGACATGGAGACAATGGTTTCGCCGCTAGTACTGCTACGGATGCCACTCCACTCTACATTCTCTGCCGCTGTAATGGGATGTCGTTCCAAGACGTGTTACCGGCTGTAAAACTGCTTATTCAGCACGGTGCGAATATCCATTTACCCGACTGCAACGGGCGGGAACCATTGGATACCTCGGATCCGAA
>CAYRJI010000041.1:0-17931 GCA_964424645.1 uncultured Akkermansia sp.
GGGGTTAAACACCATCCGACGCAATGATAGTTGATTTCGAATCAACTGTCAAACTGCCCGGGAAGGAAGTCCCTCTCCGTCAACAAATACTGAAGGACTACGAAACGTCCTATTGTCATCATGATGCCTTCTGCTGCAGCGGTGGGGATGTGTGTCAACTGACAATAGGGGGAGTTGAGCGGGAAGCTTCCTTTCCCGGCTTCATCTCTTTGTACAAGGCGCTTACCCCTTCCCCACGTTTTCCGACTGCCCATTTATTTCAAAAAATTTTGCTGAGGTAACAAAAAAAGTTTGACAGTTGATTCGAAATCAATTGCCAACTCTTTTTTTGCCCTCGACTAGGCATTAAATTTTTGGGACAGTTGAGGTCGGATATGCTGTTCAGCTTGCAATTCTCCGCATAAGACAGTACAATGAGTCACATGCCCGTTCTGCAGAACACCATTGCCGTCATTTTTGACTTTGATAAAACGCTGAGTCCGCATAATATGCAGGAGGACACCATCTTCCCGGAATTCGGCATTGATGCAGAGAAGTTTTGGGGGAAGTGCAATACGCGGAGCTTGGGGGAGGGATGGGATGGGGAGTTGAGCTACCTCAAGGAGTTATTGGATGTGCTGCGGGTGGACCGTGTGAGCAACGCGCGGCTGCGCGAGCTCGGGGAAAAGTTAACTTACTATCGCGGTATCCCGGAGTTTTTTGAGGAATTGCCGACGAGGAGTCTCGGAGCCACTCACCTGCAAACCGGTGTCCATATCGAGTTTTACATCCTGACCGGTGGGTTGAAAGCAATCATTGACGGTTCGGTGCTACGCCCGTACATGCGAGAAGTTTTTGGCTGTGAATTCAGCGAGACTGACGGCTGCATAGAGTTTCCCAAACGCGTAATCTCCCATACCACGAAAACCCAGTTTCTCTTTCGCATCAATAAGGGCATGCTCCGCTATTCTGAGGATGTGAATGACCACATGGACGCCGATCTGCGTCCCATTCCTTTTTCGAATATGATATACGTCGGCGATGGACCCACTGATGTTCCCTGCTTCACCGTCATGCGCCACCAAGGGGGATATTCCATCGCGGTGTACGACCCGGACGACCTCACGCGCCAAAGTTTTCGCAAGGGATACAGCCTCAAAACCGACCAGCAGCGTGTCGATTTCTTCGCCCCGGCAGATTACAGCGTCGGCAGCCACCTCTTCAATATCATTGAGGAAACGGTGCGCAAAATTGCTGACAACATCGTGCACAAGCTCCGTCAACCACACTGAACTGAGCACACACTGCTCTCCTGCTTAGGCACTGCGACCCTTCCCCGCATGCTGCGGGGCACACGAACTAAAAGCGGGTTCGGAGGTGAGGAGCGGCGCGACTACGGCTTGTACGAACGACAACGGTTGAGCCAGCCCGGAAGCCAACGCTGCTCATTGCGGGCAGGCGGAGCGTTCCGCACGCGACGACGAATCACAAGCTCTGCGGCATGCGCAAACTCGGCGGGAGCAGACCGCGCATCGACGGGACGCATCGTCTCAAGCACCTGTAGGAGCCCCCATCCCTGACCGGCGTACCGCTCGCGCGGTTCGGTTCCCTCGCCCTTGAAGTTGACGTAATCTACCAGACAGTACAGCCCCTGAGCTGTGCGAGAGAGGGCATCGAAATTGGCCCGGACACCTTGAGGGTTGCGTGCGGCACGAAGCATTTTGCCCAAAGACGCCCGGCTTCGAGCTGCCAAAAATTGGGATTGGACATCCACGTGGGCGGCGAGCCACCGGCGCATGGCCGCAGCGCGCCCACTCTTGTCGGCTAAGAAAGCCGCGCGAGTAGACCACGGGGCGGGTCCCCGGAAGAAAGCGGGTACCGAAACCCCGGCGGACTGTGCGAATGATACAAACTTCGGGAAACTTTCCTCGAATTGCCCCTGAACCCCCGCAGGGTACCAGATGAAGTGACCGATACCCAATGATGGGAAATTTTCACCGACATTCCACGACACCAGCCCCTGTTCGCTGCCTGCACACTCATTCATCCAAACCCGTCGTCCGATTTGATCATAAATGCTTTCTGAAGCAAATGCCGAGGAGCAAAGCGGAGCGAAACACGCAGTAAGTATGAAATACAACGCAAAGAGACTTCGCTGAAAAATCCGGGAACGTAGAGCGCACGTAGTCATGTTTGGTGAGATAGGACAGGAGTGTAACGAAAAAGTACCTGTGAGGTGGGCAGAATTGCAGACCGATCTTACCATCCCCACCATCGTGTCAGCTTTGCAACGGCAGCTGCTTGCAATGTCACCGAAGACGCGTTGGGGGGCATACGGTGTATTCAACCCGTCGTCGAATCCAAGAACCCCTTAATTTTTTGGATGCGAGAGGGGTGCCTGAGCTTGCGCAGTGCTTTTGCCTCGATCTGGCGAATACGTTCACGCGTTACGTTGAATTGGCGACCCACTTCCTCAAGCGTGCGTGGGGTGCCGTCTCGTAGTCCGAAGCGCTGGTCAAGAACGGCGCGTTCTCTTTCGTTAAGGGTGCTGAGTACCAAATTCAGTTTTTCTCTCAATGAGTTGAAAGCCGCACCATCCAGAGGATTTTCAGCACTTTTATCTTCCAAAAAATCGCCGAAGGAGGTATCATCCGAATCGCCCACAGGTTGCTGCATGGATATGGGTTGCTGTGCCATCTTGAGCACACTGCGAACACGGTCCACCGACATCCCGCACAACGCGGAAATTTCATCCGGGGTGGGTTCGCGCCCAAGGTCCTGTACGAGCTTCTTTTGCACACGCATGAGCTTGTTGATGGTCTCTATCATGTGCACCGGTATGCGGATGGTACGTGCTTGGTCTGCAATGGACCGAGTTATCGCTTGGCGTATCCACCATGTAGCGTAGGTGGAGAACTTATATCCACGCCGGTACTCAAACTTTTCTACGGCCTTCATCAACCCCATGTTGCCCTCTTGAATGAGGTCCAAAAAAGCAAGTCCCCGGTTGGTGTATTTTTTAGCAATAGAAATGACAAGGCGTAGATTTGCTTCAATCATCTCACTCTTTGCATCCTTTGCCTTTTTCATGAATGCTCGCATCCTCTGGTAGTATTCTAGGAATTCGTCGATAGGCATCCACAAGCGCATTTCAATTTCCGTCAATGAGTCGCGACACGTTTGGTCTTTCGGTGTAACCTCCATCTGCCGCCGGATTTGGAGGATGCGCTGCCGCATCTCCTTTAAGTGTTCCATGAACTCTTCGTATATCTTCGGCTTGAAGGAAAATTTTTTATACAGATCATTTAGTTTACTGATGATAGCCCGGAATTCTAGGTTGACAGTATCAACACCTTTGTCCTTGCGGCGAGCTTTGCGAAGGTGTGTGTAGGCAAGGTTCGCGGCATCGCAATACTCTTGCAACTTCGGGAGAGCCGCGCGAATAGAGCGAAGGTACTGCTCCCGATGTTCATTGTTTTTTTCGGCTACAACACGGTCGAAGCGTTCCTTGTTTTGGATGAGCTTTGTTGCGAGTTCCTGATAATAATTGGCGACGACACCCAAACTATGCAGGTCTTTTTGCAAAGCGTATTCGGCTTGGTCGATGCGGCGAGAAAGTTGCACCTCCTCGTCGCGTTTCAACAACTCTTTTTGCCCCATCTGCTTGAGGTACATGCGCACCGGATCATCCAAATCCGCCGTTTTTTCGCTGTCGTCCTGTTCGGAGTTGGTCTCCTCCTGAGCGCAGACTGCGGTCAGAGCCTCCACCTCTGATGCGTCAATGATCTTGATGTCCATGCTGCGCAGACATTCCATGATTTTTTCATGCTCTTCAGGATCAATGATTGATGCGGGAAGTAGGTCATTGATATCATCGTAGGTCAAAAAGCCCTGGTCGTTGGCTTGCAGCACGAGCTGACGCAGTTTATATTGCACCCTGTCTTCCTGGATGGGTGTTTCTACTGTGGACGACTCTTCCAGCACGTCAATGCCGCAGGCATGTAGTCGCTCAAAGAGTCGCTCGGTATCTTGCTCTTCAAAACCATCGGCCGGGAGAGCAGATATGATGTCATCGTCCGTAACATACCCACCTTTTTTCTTGGCTAAGGACACCAAGCATTTGAAAGCATTTTTGAGTGTCAGGTCATCAGGAAAGTACTCCTGAAGAAGTGCCGATGTAATCTTGATGTTGATTGGTCGGAATGCTCTTTTCCGCTTCCTGCTTGTTTGCTTTTTGCTCTTCCGGTTCGCGTCCTTCGGTGCAGTGGGAGCCGCCGATGCCTGCATGTCGCTTGCGGCTTGCTTTTCTTCGATGCTCCCCTCCGCTCCGTCCGTTGGCTTATTCTCTGCTGAGACCCTCACCGATGCGTTTGTATTTTCCTCCGCTGCTTGCTTTGTATGCCCTCCGACAGAATGCTTTGCAGAAAGGGTCACGACCGGCTCGTGTTCGGACGTCTTCACGTCGGCGTGTTTCTTCGTTTTCTCCGCAGATACCTTGTCGGCAACCGCATTTGCCGCAGCAGTTTCATCCTTTGCCTTTTGTGCTGTCCCCTGCGCAGGTTTACTGACGACTTTTCGTCCGCCCTTCTTCACATCCGTTCGCACATCGACTCCCTGAGACTTTCCCTTTGTTTTGACCTCGTTAGGTGCTTTTTTCTTCGCGTCCTTCACAGAGACCTTTCCACTGCTGTTACGTACGGGCTTCTCCACCGCAGCCTGTTTAGCATGTGTGGCTCCCACCGACGCAGTCAATTTCTTTTTCTTCACGTCTCTTTGCACAGACACTTTCGCGTCTACAGGCAACCTCCTCTGTACTCGGGTCGCGCCTCCGTCGGACGACTTCGTTTTCATTTCACGGGTCGCCTGCGCCAAGCCCTTCCCGGTACGTTTTGCTGGTGTTGAAGAATCTGTTTTTAATGGCATAGCTGCTGTTTTATTTGTGCATACTCCACCCCCTATCACGCTGTCAAGAGGTATCTCACGCGCGCGCCCATGGTATTAAAAAGATCGGGTTCGTCAATCTTTTTTTTACAATTATGACACAGAAAGTCTGTATCCGACCAGTATTTTTTTGTCTCCCGCCCGCGCAGCAGTCGCTCGCGTTACTCTGACACATTACGTACTCTCCCATTTTGTAGCTTTACTTTCCATCTCCTCAAAATTTGCTTATTGTGGAAAGTTGGATTTCTGCACCGGCGGGCAACAACCAGCACCTACTCCCGCATTGCGAAAATGCAGTGAGCGGTTAAACACACACGACAACACCACGCACCCCTAACGCGGGCGCGTCAGCCGCCTCCCCGGAGTGGACGTGGGTGGGTAACGATCAGATTTTCCCAAAGAGCGACTTACCCTCGGACATAAGATCAGAGGTGGCAATTTTCAAGCGGTCGCAGATGCCCTGCTCTCCCTTCTTGAGATAAGAGCGCGGGTCGTAAACCTTCTTATTGCCCACCTCACCGTCCACCTTTAACATGCCGTCGATGTTTTGGCACACATGCAGCACGATGGGCTTAGAAAATGCGTACTGTGTGTCTGTGTCGATATTCATCTTCACCACACCGTAAGAGATAGCCTCACGGATGTCGCAGAGGTCTGACCCTGAGCCACCGTGGAACACCAAGCGCATGTCCTCACCGTGTTTGTCCATCACCGCCTTTTGACCGTCGCGCAGGATTTTGGGTTCGAGCTTCACAGCACCCGGTTTATACACACCGTGGACGTTGCCGAAGGTGGCTGCGAGCATGAACTCGCCCAGACCGTTGAGGGTTTCGTAAGTACGCAACATATCAGCGGGTGAGGTGTAGAGCTTCGCGGCATGCTGTCCGCTGTTATCCACACCGTCTTCCTCCCCGCCTACCACGCCAATTTCGATTTCGAGCACGATGCCCACTTCCGCACATTCTTTGAGCAGCTGCTTAGAAATCGCCAGATTTTCTGCCATCGGAAGAGCCGAAGCATCGAGCATGTGGGAGTTAAACAGCGGACCCTTGCCCGCAGCGATACGTTTCTTGGACTCCGCAATGAGAGGACGCAGGAAACTGTCGATTTTGTCCGCTTGGCAGTGGTCCGTATGGAGAGCTACCAACACATCATACTTTTCGGCAAGGCGGTGCACAGCCTCGGCTAAAACAATAGCACCTGTGGCAGAATCTTTCACGGCAGAGCCGGAAGCGAACTGACCGCCACCCAGAGAGATCTGGATAATCCCGTCAGACTTCGCCTCAGCAAAGGCTTTCAGTGCTCCGTTAATAACTTCGATGGTAGTAACATTGACGGCCGGATAGGCAAAGCCTTCTTTTTTGGCCGTGTTAAGCATTTTAATGTATTGTTCTTGGGTCGGAACCGGCATGGTAATATGAGGGTTAAATTACTCGCGGACGCAACACACTGCCCCCGCACGACACGCTTTTACCACGTTTTTTTACATCCGACAAGCAAAATATGCTTCTAGAAAATGTGAAAAAATTTTATTGTTGCAGCATATCGCGGATGTATTCGACGAGTTGAGGGTTTTCCTGTCGGAGTTGTTCGAGCATATCCGGGAGCCAAGGTGAGAGGAAGAGACAGCACATTTGGGTGCACAAGAAAACGAAAATGACAGCCGACAACACGTAGACCAACGAATGATGCGAAACAGAAGCAAATACCGCACCCGCGCGCCGGTCCCACCACGATAAACCGATACGCCTGACATCGAAATAGGAGAAAGTCAGAGTCACGAGCATGAAAAGAGGCACCATCAACCCCATACCAAAGATAAAAACATGGATACTCCTACCCAGCAAAATCGAAAAATGCAGCTTCCCGGCATTGAGCAAGTGGATACGCATCCACAACTTGCCCGGCGTACACCCCATATACCGCAACATCAGAGCCTCCGCTAGGGGAAAAGGCAACCAAAAAAGCGGCGAACTCGGAAGCGCGAATTGGTGGTAAGGTACACCAAAAGCCCGCATAATGCCCAGCACGAGCACCGCGTAGACGGAGCAGTCGATGATGCGGGCAAAAAAACGCTGAAGTGGGGACGGTAAAGTTACGCGCACGAGCGTCGGTGGCTCCTCAGATTCTACAGCACCCTGCGCGGAAGGTTTGCTGTCCCCCAATGACCCGTCTGTCGGAGTCTGTGTCGGCGCAAAGTCGACCAGAGCGGGTAGCTCACGCAGCGGACGCCAGCCTTGACAGCCGGTGTGCCACCCCGGTGTATCCCAACGGAGCTCACCCAGCCGGATAAGCGAGAGGATATCCGGTACCGTCGCCGGTCCTCGCCGTTTCCCGTCCTCTTGCCAGTATATTTGCATCAATTGGAACGTAGTGCTTTAGCGGGGTCTTGCCGAGAGACGAAGAAAGCCGGGATAGCAGACGCAAGTGTCACGAGGACAAAGGCAAAAACCGCCTGTTCGGCAAAGGTGCGAAAGCTGAACTTCGCCGGGAGAGAAATTCCGTGCGTATCAATCGGGAAGGGGTCCATATTGATACTTGCCAGAGCCGCTTGGATTTCGAGGCGATAATAGAGTACCAGCAGGGCTAGGAGCACCCCAAGTGCTGCACCAACCACCCCAATGATCACTCCCTGCCATGTAAAAATTGACATAATTTTGTACGGGGTTGCCCCCAGAGCCTGAAGGACGGCTATTTCTCGCTTGCGTTGCAGGCTTACCGTAAACATCACAGCCATGATGCAGAAGCTGGCGATGACCGAGATGGAAGAGAGCACAAAACTCATCATGATCCGCTCTTTTGCAATCATTTGATGCCATTGCTTAAAGCTCTCTGACCACGGGGTTATCTGCCACTGTAACTCACGCGGTCCGTCCGGTGTCTCTAGGGCAACTGAGGGGAGGAGCACACGAATTTGCTGCGCTATCTGTTCCGTCTGATGAATCATGTCGTTGCGGACGCGCACACTGAGCCCCATAACCTCATTCTTGCCGTCTGCTCCGTAGCCCACCATCTCCTGCGCAATAGGTAGCGGAACAAAGATATCCGGTCCGGGCATATTCTCCGGCGGCTGATAAATGCCCGTGATATCGAGGTCCACCGGCAGTACCATGTCGCGCACGCTTTTCAGGGCACGCCCATCTTCTTTATCGTTGTCGAGATGGGCGAGACGGTCCACGGCAGCCAGCCATTGCTCGCGTTCCCGTGAGGAGAAGGGGGTATGACTGTCCTCGTGCTTACTTGCAAGATCGAAGAGCTCACCGAGCAACTCATTTTCGCCCGGGCGCAGCTTGGCTATATCAATGCGCGCGAGACGCTCAGACACGTCCTTCAGCTTAGCACCCTGCACCAGCACTCCTCCCCCGTCAACTGCTGTAGCTCCGTCGAAGAGTGTGTTGAGTGCTGCCATAAAAGAAGGGTCGCTGCGCGTCTGCATCGGCGAAAGCACCATGGTGAGCAGCGGCGTAATTTTGTCTAAACTACCCAGAGGGACGACATGCACGCGGTCCCCGACATCCAGTCCGAGGGAGAAAGCCGTTTGGGCAGCCATCACGCACTCTTGGTTGAGACCTTCACCGAAGTCAAAAGAGCCGCGTCGCAACATCTCAGCAAGCGGGGCAATTTGTCCGGTGTTGCCCGGGTCCACCGCCGTAAAAGTGGCACTCTTACGTCCGAGATCACTTTGAGCGAGCACATGGGCTGATACTTGAGGGAACACGGCTACTACACCCGGAACCTTAGCAATTTTATCACGGAGCTCCGGCCAATAAGTCTCTTCTTCCATCAGGGGTAAAGGTTGTACCCCATCGCTCAGAGAGACGACAAAATGCGGAGTAAAAGCGAGCGAACGAGTCTCCATCTCATCCTGTAAGCCCTCCATCACACTGAGAACCACAATGAGCACGGTCACCCCCAGTGCTACGCCCAGCAGGCAGATGAGGGTGATGATCGAAAACAGGGTGCGCAACGGATTCAGATAGCGCAGGGCGAGCATGAGGCTCAGATTACGCCGCAAAAACTTCATGTATTCTTAGTTTCTGTGGTGCTCTACTCATCCCCGAAGGATACACCAATTTCCTTCGCTGCTTCCACCAATTGACTCTTCTCATCTACCAAGTGCAATCCTCGCACAGCTTCTTCTATGGGCATGGATACAATTTCATTGCGGATAAGGGCTACCGTATCCCCAAATTTCCCCTCCTCAATGAGGTCAATTGCCTTTGCCCCGCAGCGTACTCCCAGCACACGATCGAACGGGATGGGCGATCCCCCCCGTTGTACATGCCCGAGTACGCAATAGCGTGTTTCTATGCCCGTTATCGTTTCCAACTTGGTGGATAAGAAGGACGCAATACCCCCGAGACGCACCTCGCCCTTGGTCTCTTCATCCAAGGTCAGCAGCTTGCCGCCGATCTTAGCACCCTCGCTCACCACGAGCAATATCTCGCGCTGTCCGAGGGCCTTAAGCAATTCCACTTTCCTCACAATTTCTTCGAGCTTGAACTCTATTTCAGGGATCAGGATAACATCCGCACCGCCGGCGATACCCCCGTACAGTGCTATCCACCCCGCATGGCGTCCCATCACCTCCACTACCATCATGCGTTGGTGCGCGTCTGCCGTGGTGCGCAATCTATCCAATGCCCCGCTGACCACTGAAACCGCTGTCCAAAATCCGAAGGTATAGTCGGTGGATCCCAAATCGTTATCGATGGTTTTGGGTACCCCGACGATGGGCAGTCCGATGTGACGCAGCTCCAAGCCGATGGTCTGCGAGCCGTCACCTCCCACCACGATGAGTGCCTCTAACCCGAGTCGTTCAACGGTGGCACGACTGCATTCGAGAACTTCGTCAGCTATCTTGACGCGCCCGTCCACACCACTCTTGACCGTAAAATGCCCTTTATTGACCGTGCCGAGCTCCGTTCCGCCCAAAGAGCGGATATTGAGACAATTAGCGGGGGTAAGTATACGCCAACGCTCATTATCCGGCGTCGAAAGTAGTCCCTCAAATCCGTCATAGAATCCGTACACCGTCCATCCGCGCGCTGTTGCCGCACCCACGGCTCCTTCAATGACGGCATTTAGTCCGGGGCAATCCCCTCCTGCGTTGAGTATTCCTATATTCATGTTATTGTGGGACGGTAATGAACTTTGAAACGTCACTTACATCGCACGTTTTCTGCCACTCTTCCCATGCTTTCCAGCTATCGCGCAGCAGGAGTTCTGCCACCTTGTAGCGACTTTGTGAACTATGAGCCCCCAGCACGACAATGAGCAAACGCTGCGGGTACGTCTCTTCTTTTTTGGTGGACGGGCTCATCAACTTCACGGAAGGACGACTCGCCGACACCAACAAGCACGCTCCGGCAGAGGAGGAACGAGCGGCGCGCACGCCGTCCACGCGTGCGTTGTTCAGCAAGCTGTTGGAGTTGATGATGGTCACAGTACGTGCGCCGTTTACCGTTGCTACGTAGCTCTTCTTGGAACATATCGAGCGAAAAGCGGGTTTTTGCATGGCGTACATTCCCAATTTAGCCATATCATGCGTATCAGACTGAGTAACTATCGCACCGCTCGACCCCTTGAAGCGTGTCGTCTTCATGCCTATCGCACGACCCATCTGGTTCATCTGCTGCACGAAAGCTCCCTCTGGGTCTTTCGTGTCGAGGGTAGCACCGCACGCGTGCGCCAAGGTTACTGCACTGGCACTGTCGTCCCACATCACCGCCGAATGCAGCGCATCCCGCAGGGAAATCCGGTCACCCGGACGAAGATTCAGCAAGTTCGTCTTCTCCCACCGACAGGCATCCGCCGGTACGGTAAGTTGCGTATCCATGCCGATGTTCCGTGAGTTCACCCAGTCAAGGACGACGAGAGCAGTCGCAACATTGGCGAGCATGCCGATGGGACGCCGCTCATTGGGATTTCCGGTGTAGAGGATGCGCCCGGAATAGGTTTCGAGAGCCAAGTAACTCGGCGTGCGCTGCTCGGGCGGCGGTGCGCTTTCCGGCGTTATTTCGGAGCAGGAAACGCAGAGCACTGCGAAAAGTGCCACGAGCCCGGCAAAAATAGCATTTCGTTTTTTCATCTAGGAGTTATTTAATGTTCAAAGAGAAACCTTACAAAGGTCTTCCGGCTTTCTGTCACCGAAAATAATGCCCAAGTTCCGAGCCGTACGCACGAGCTGGCTGTCCGACTTAACCATACGCGGCTCTGCAATGGCTTCTGAAATGGGGATGTGCCCCACATTGAGTCCTTGTAGCACGACGGTGTTTCCGAAGTCGCTTTGCTCAATCAGCTTTACAGCTTCAACACCGAAGCGTATGCCCAAGATGCGGTCGAAGGGACAGGGACTGCCGCCGCGTTGGGTATGCCCGAGCACGCAGTACCGTGCTTCAATGCCGGTCATTTCTTCCAAGGCATGACAGAGCCGATTTCCGATGCCGCCGAGCCGTTCATCGCCATTGTCTTTATTCCGGACTGTGATGAGTCTCCCGTTGAGGCGGGCTCCTTCTGCCACCACCACAATGATCTCGCGCTGCCCGGCAGATTTACGAGCCTTGACACATGCCACCACATTTTCCAAGTCAAAGGGTATTTCCGGGATGAGTACCACATCCGCCGCAGAGGAAATTCCGCTGTGCAACGCAATCCACCCGGAAAGGTCTCCCATAACCTCTATTACCATGATGCGTTGGTGCGCATTCGCCGTGGTGCGTATGCGGTCGATGGATTCGGTCACCACCGACACCGCACTCTGGAAACCGAACGTGAAGTCGGATGCCGGGCACAGGTCGTTGTTGATGGTTTTCGGAATGGATATGACGGGCAATCCCTCCTCCGACAGCAAACTGGCTGTACGCGCCGAGCCGTTTCCGCCAATCACAGCCAAGGCTTGCAACCCTAAGGCGGTAATCGTCTTCTTGGCTTTTGCCATGGTATTGGCTTCCACGTGGGCTCGCCCCAGTTTATTGACTTGCACGGCAAAGTTTCCCGTACTCGTAGTGCCCAGAATGGTGCCTCCCAACGACCGTATCTTATGTGTCTTCGCGGGGGTAAGTAGCTCGTAGCGTCGTCCGCCCTCGATGGGGAGTAGCCCTTCGAAGCCATCGTGGAAGCCTATGACTCGCCACCCCCGTCGGTAGGCGGCGGATACGAACCCTTCGATAACTGCGTTGATGCCGGGGCAGTCGCCGCCGGAGTTGAGTATGCCGATAATCATGCGCGTTAGCTCTTCACAGAGTGGATGGGGGTTACGTCCGGGATGGCACCCAAGTACCGGGCGCAGTGCCAGAGAGCGCGGGGGTGGTGGAAGAAAGCTTTCCAGATGGACCCCTTCAAGCCATTGGCGGGGGAACCGTCTCTCTCACAGTACCCGAACCATTCCCCGTGCTCGTGGTCTTGCAGGTGGGTGAATGCCCAGTCGTGTATACGCCGGTGCCACTCGGCGTATCTTTCTTCACCGGTGGTAACATACGCCAAACACGTGCCGATCAATGCTTCATCGTGCGGCCACCAAAACTTCATGTTATGCCAGTACTCCTGCACGGGCTTGCGGTACACGTCCGTGTAGTAGAATAGACCGCCGTATTGAGGGTCCCACCCGCGCTCCAATGCCCAGTCGATCATTTTGCACGCAGTTTCCACTATCTTTTGGTCACCTCCCCGGCGGCGAGATTCTTCCAGCAGAAACCACCCGCCTTCTATGGCATGCCCGGGGTTCTGCGTGCGCTCGTCAAAATGGTCAATCACACTTCCGTCCGGTGCCACATTCTCTACGACGGCGCGAATGTCCTCGTGCAGGAAAAGCCGCCGGATGTCGGCAATGCACCGGTCTATCCACGCCGTGTACACACCCCCTTCCTCACCCAGATATTTGCGGAGTTCCTGACAGGTGACGATCATGATCATCCGACACCCCAAGTTCTCTGCGGGTCGCTTGCCCGTGGTCTTGGGTGCCATCCTGCCCGGCGTGAAGAAGATGTCGGCGTACACACCGAACCAATGCCGGGCGCGCTCCGCACTGTGCGGGTCTCCCGTAACACCGTAGTGCGCAGCCCAAGCTATGGCGGCAAAGCACTCACTGTAAGCGTAGCGTCGCATGCGCAGGGGGGTGCCGTCCTCTGCCACATGGAAGTACATCCGGTCGAGCTCGCGGTCCACGCATTTCTCTTCTAGGAAACGCAGGGCACTTTCCGCCCAACGCAGCCAATCGGGGTTCCGCTCTATGCTCATGTAGCAGGTGAGCAGCATCCACGCCATCCGTCCCTGTGCCCACACACTCTTGTCGGTATCCACCAAGCTTCCGTCTGCGTCAAAACAGTGATAGAGCCCGCCGTGCTTCTCGTCGACGGCTCTCGGAAACCAAAAGGGGATAACCTCGTTGAGCAGTTTGTCCTTATAGAATTGTCCGAGTTGTGTCGTGTCCATGTTCGAGATAGGTGGCGTTACTTGTTGATTGCCCAGTCGAAGAAGCCGATCGCCTTGAGCTCGTCCTTGAGCTGTGCTACTGTGGCGGCATCCGGTGTCCCCATGGGAAGTCTCGCCGGTCCCAAATCTACGCCCCACCAACCCATAATCGCCTTGCAGCACCCCATGTACCCCTTCGCGGCGATGATGTTGATCATTTGAACCGAGAGGTGTTGCAAATGGCGGGCTTCCTCGATGTCCCCCGCTTGGAAAGCACGGATGAGGTCTTGGTAGAGCTTGGGGGCGTAGTTGAAAGAGGAACCCACTCCGCCCTTGGCTCCGGTTGCCAGTGCTGCCAAAAACCACTCATCCACCCCCCACGGTATATCGTACTTCCCGCCTTCGTAGTTGAGTGCTTCCATATACAGTGCCAAGTCCGGGTTGGTAAACTTCACTCCGCAGAAGTTCGGTATCTTTGCCGCGCAGGCAGCTATTACCTTGCAGGGGTTGAATGCCACGTGTGTGAGCGCGGGTATGTCGTAGAAGTAGTACGGCAACTCCGGAGCCCCTGCCGCTTCGTGAGCTAAACAGTCGACCAAGGCGTCCACACTCCCGGGTTTGAAGTAACAGGGTGAATTACTGGCCGTTCCCGCCGCACCACACTCCACGGCATACGCTGCCAACTCCCGCCCGTCTGCAACACTGTTGCCGCCCGTATGCACCACAAAGTCTATCCCGTACTTCTTCGCTACTTCTCCCCACGCAGCCATGTTTTCCTTGCGCTCCGTGAGCTGCATGTGCGCTGATTCACCGGTGGACCCGGTGATAAATGCCGTCTTAATTCCTTGAGATGCTAGGAATTGTGCCTGCGCCTCCACAGCATCGGGATTGCAGGTGCCGTCCGCTCGCATCGGTGTATGCGTTGCCGCCACGAGTCCGTGTAACTTTAAGGTCGTTTGTATCATTTCTGTAGTGGGACTTATTCGTCCCTCCTTTCTGGCACTCCTTTTACCATATCCTTCCCCTCCTTTCAAGCTTATTCTTCCCTCTCCTGACTTTTTTCGCTCCGAAAAAAATATGACATAGAAAAATGAAGGAAGTTTGCGATTATGAGCTTGACAGAATCACCGAAAAGCGATAGAATGGGCGCATGGGTGAAGTAATAGACGACGACCTCAAGTTGGAAATTAAGTTGTGGTTGAAAGCAAACAAGCACGATTACGCTTGGTTGGCGGAGCGGTGCTACGTATCGGAGACAACGGTGCGAAACTGGATGGCAAAGAAGCCCATCCCCAAGGCGAAGGCATACATCATTCGGGAGTTAATAGCTCAGAAGCCTGTGTTAATGCCGAGCTCCGCTATCAACGTAAGTTTGCAAACGCATGTGACGATACGTTTGGATACGAGAATCACAAAGCGTTTGGAAGAGCGTGCGTTTGCCATGGGTTTGACACTTGAGGAATTCCTGCAGAAAACCGTAGCGGAACTTGGTTCGGAGTGAGACCAAGACGGGGGAGGAGCGTATGCAACACTGCGATGGGAGGCTGAACCATGATATCCCCCGTCTTTGATTTACCCCCGGGAACATACATAGGTGGTCGCTACAAGGTATTGAAGGCTCTCGGACAGGGAGGCTTCGGGATTACTTATGTCGCTTGGGATGAATCGGCTAAAGAACGCGTGGCTCTCAAGGAATGCTTCCCGGAGGGGCTGTGTGTGCGCGAAACGCAGACCGGCTCCATCAAACCCGCACGTCCGGAGTGGGAACAACAGTACTTGAATGCCCTCGATGACATGCGCAAAGAAGTGCGCACTCTCACGAACTTGAATCATGAAGGTATCGTGCGCATCAATGATGTCATCTGGGGCAACGGCGGCGTCTTCTGCGTGATGCCTTGGTTGCAGGGCGGCACCCTCAGGGATATGATTACGGGGAATGCCGGTCACAGCATCACGGCAGACCGGAGCATCTCTTGGCTGCGCATGCTCCTCGATGCCTTGCGCTACCTGCACGATCGTGGCATTGTGCATCGGGATATTAAGCCCGCAAATATCATGTTCGATGCTGCGGGTAAACCTGTTATTATTGATTTCGGTGCAGCCCTAAATCGCCCGGAGCGTACCACAGCCACCACCACACAAGGAGCATTCTCCCGCAGATACGCTGCCCCGGAGCAAATCACCGGTAAGGGACGCGTTGGTCCATGGACGGACTTCTATTCGCTGTCGGCTACGTGGTACGAGTTACTCACCGGGAAGTTGCCGGAAGATGCGGATGCTAGGTTAATGCAGGATGACTTGGTGCCGCTCTCGCGCGAGACGTCTCGTCTAACCTACCCGGATATACTATTGAGTCTGTTGAACTGCAACATGTCCCTGCGACCGGCGGATAGATGTCAGAATGTGGACCAGTGGTTACAATGCTGGGATGACGGGGTGTTGCCTCGGGAAATGATCCGGCGTATCCGCCGCAAACGCTTGGTACTGGAGGGTGCCGCATTGGGCTGCTTGGGGCTGGGCGCAGCGTTTGGTTTGTGGAAGTATTTCTCCGATGAGGGCAAAAAGGATGCCCCGAGTCCCCTAGCTGAAGAGCAGGCAGCCCTCCCGCCGGGGGAGCTGACTCGCATCCTGACGGAACGCGTCGGCAAGGCTGCCCGCATTAAGGAGTATCATGCCATGTGCGACCGCTACACCCACCGCTTCGAGCAATGCCACGCCGACCAAGAGTCTCGCCAAGTATCCCTCCTCCGTCAGTATGAGACTGAGCTGAATGCCCTGAAATCTCTCGAGGAAGCGGAGTCTTTCAGCGAAAAGATACAGAGTACCCTCAAGAGCGTGTCGGAGGAGCAGAGTGCTGAGAGAAAACGTATTGCGAAAGACTTCAACTTGGAGCGTCGTTCTTTTACCACGAACACCGAAGGACTCGCCAAACTCGTACCTCCTCGGACGCAGCAGGAAGAGATGCTTCTCCCCAGTATATGCAACGATGTGTCATACGAGATGATGCAACGCTTCACCATAATCACGGCTACGGCGGAGAAGAAAGGGATTGAAAAGGAAACTTCCTTTACACACGAGATGCTGCGGTTGATCGACCGAGCTATTTCGCTCTTCTGACGCGACATTCTTGGCGGCGTAGGTGCTGCGTTGTGTCTCCGGAGTCAATGCTAATGTGTGAAATACGCGACGATCTCTGCCAGTGTCATGGTCGGCGGTATGATATATCGCGGTGTCACCTCCGCCACCGTATACAAGTGCTCCTTCGTTTCACGCTCCCACTTTGTAAATGAACTATTATGCTTTACCGCCGGTGGATGCGGTATTTCCTTCCACGGTCGCCTCTCCGCCCGCTCTATCGTCATATTCACTCTGTATGCGTCGAGTGTGTTCGGTCGATCATCCGGTGACCCCGTCATCTTTGTCACTGGGTCCATCACCCTGTACAGGTAGCATCCTCCGCTTAACGGACTCCCATCAAATAAAATGGTATATAGTTTGTGTCCTTCCGTGGACATACGCACCCATCCTTTCTCCTCCGACCGCCACACCCGCACTATATCTCCTAGGTCTAGTATCCTTCCCAACGGTACCTGTATCGTCACCTCCATGTTCTCCGCCATTTCCGGGCGCGCCGCTATCTCTTCCGCGTGCTCCAGCAGCAGGTCTACATTATCTGCCAGTGTCTCTAATGCACTCCCGGGTTTTACTCTGGAGACTTTCTTGAACTCCTGAAAGTTGATCGGTCGCATCATCCTCTCATCTCTCGCCGCCCTCTCCCTCAGTATTTCTTCGCTTCTCATCTCTATCAGCGTACCGGGATTCCCTGCCGCTTCCGTCACATCTACGATGTCATTGAGCTTTAGCATAGTTGTCTGTGGTTATTGTTTTTACTCGCGGGAACCATGACAACTCCGGTCTCGCAGAACGCAAAAAACCGCAGCGTCCTCCCCCTTTCAGGGTCGTTTGCTACGGCTTCACGTCCTCCCTTCAATCGGCTTCTCTGCCGAAGGATTGACCTTTGCCGTCACATTTTTTGCCCTTCCACTGCTCCCGCAGCTTCAGGAGTGGTCTTACGGCACCACCCCACCCAACGCGAAGGAGATTCCCACCCCCCCCGCTCTGTGCCCCCATTCTACCCGTCTCCTTCCCCCCTGTCAACTGCTTTTTTTGCAAAATTTTCCAAAAATTAAATTTTCTCCCCCCTCTCCCTGCCACCCCCGCCTTGCCCACCACACCCCCTCTCCCCGGCTCCGCCTCCAAATTCCGCGCAACTCCGTTGCGTCTAACTTTAAAAATCGAGTAGGGGGGCTTTCGCCCCCCCTCTCACACCACCGTACGTGCCATTTATGGCATACGGCGACTTCCCAACAGCTCAAGAGACTCCCTTTTCACACCGCTCGCATTCCGCCCTCGCTTCGGCCTCGTACTTCCATTCCTCCGCGCTGCCACGCGACGAAGTTATCGCTCTACTCTGAGTGTTTAGTTTGTTTGGGACAGGCGTAAAGCATCAAAGTAAAAAGTTACCGAACGCCTGAAGCATCAATGTTAGAGGTCACCAACAGTCTACCCCTTTTGCTCTACTTTGCAAGTACTTTGTCC
>CAYRJI010000042.1:0-17653 GCA_964424645.1 uncultured Akkermansia sp.
CTCCCATACCTCCCATCCCCCCGTCACCTGCGCCACCGGCACCGGTGCCGCACCCACACTTCTTCTCCGGCAGCTCCGTGATAAGGCACTCCGTCGCCAGCATCAACCCCGCGATTGACGCCGCGTTCTGCAACGCCGACCTCGCCACCTTCGTCGGATCCACCACACCGCTCACCAGCAAATCCTCATACGCGTCCGTCACCACATTATACCCCTCCGTCTCCGATGCCAGCCCCTTCACCTTCTCCACGATGAGCGAGGCATCCCGTCCCGCGTTCTCCACCAACTGACGCAGCGGCGACTCAACCGCCCGGAACACAATCTGCGCTCCCGTAGCCTCGTCACCTGCCAGCTTCAGCGCACTGATCGCCTTCTGCGCGCGAATCAGAGCCACCCCGCCGCCGGGCACCACTCCCTCCTCCACAGCCGCCCGCGTCGCGTGCAGCGCGTCATCCACGCGGTCCTTCTTCTCCTTCATCTCCGTCTCCGTAGCCGCACCCACCTTAATCACCGCCACACCGCCTGCCAACTTCGCCAGCCTCTCCTGGAGCTTCTCCCGATCATAATCACTCGTCGTCTCCTCGATCTGCTTGCGAATCTGCGACACCCGGGCAGAAATATCCGCCGAGCTCCCCGCGCCCTCAATCACCACCGTCGTATCCTTCGTCACCACCACTCTCTTGGCGGTTCCCAAGTCCGACACCTCCACATTCTCCAGCTTCATCCCCAAATCCTCGGAGATACACCGCCCGCCGGTCAGCACCGCAATATCCTGCAGCATCGCCTTCCGCCTGTCACCGAATCCCGGTGCCTTCACCGCGCACACATTCAGCGTCCCGCGCAGTCTATTGACCACCAGAGCCGCCAGTGCTTCTCCCTCGATGTCCTCCGCTATCACCAAGAACGGCTTGCCGCTCTTCGCCACCTTCTCCAATATCGGCAGAAAATCCTTCAAATTACTGATTTTCTTCTCAAATATCAAAATATACGGACTCTCCAGCACCGCCTCCATCGCGTCGGCATTGGTCACGAAGTACGGCGACAGATACCCCTTATCAAACTGCATCCCTTCCACCACATCCAAGCTCGTGTCTATCCCCTTCGCCTCCTCCACCGTTATCGTCCCATCCTTCCCCACCTTATCCATCGCCTCCGCAATGATATGCCCGATTTCCTCATCCCAGTTCGCCGACACCGTAGCGACCTGCTCGATCTCCTTCGACGAGTCGACCGCCTTCGAAATGCGCTTCAACTCCTCCACCACCGCAGCTGCCGCCTTGTTTATCCCCCTCTGCAGCGAAATCGGATTCGCCCCGGCTGTCACATTCCTCAGCCCTTCCCGGTAGATGCACTCCGCGAGCACCGTGGCCGTTGTCGTGCCGTCCCCCGCAATATCATTCGTCTTGCTGGAAACCTCACGCACCAACTGCGCGCCCATGTTCTCAAACGGGTCTTCCAACTCCACCTCCTTCGCCACCGTCACCCCGTCTTTCGTGATGCTCGGTGACCCGAACTTCTTGTCCACCACCACGATGCGCCCCGCCGGTCCCAGCGTGCACTTCACCGCTTTGGCAATTTTGCTGACACCCGCCAGCAGGCTCTGCCGTGCCTTCTCTTCGAATATTAGCTGCTTAGCCATAATTTCTCTATCAGTTAAAGGTTAAATGTTACTTAATCACGGCGAGTATATCGCTCTCATTGATGATAACCAACGTCTCGCCGTCAATGACCACCTCCGTGCCGCCGTACTTCGTGATGAGCACTCGGTCTCCGGGGGTCACATGGAAAGGTATCTCCTTCCCATCCTTATCTCGACCACCCGTTCCGATGGCCTGCACCACAGCTTGCTGCGGCTTCTCCTTTGCTGTATCCGGCAGATACAATCCACCGGCCGTCTTGCTCTCAGCTTCTTCGCGCTTTACGAGCACTCTCTGTCCTAATGGTTTAATATCCATAGTATCGTATTTGTTTGGGTTAAAGACTTTCTCGTTACGGGCTCCTCAATCATCCACCACCTCCGCGTCCACCACCTTCCCCTTCGCCTGCTTCGTTTCCCCGGCATCTCCTCCGGACGTCTGTCCGGCACTACCGGGTTCCCCTGCCGCTCCGGCTGCCTGCGCCGCCTGTGTCAGCTGCCCCAGCAACCCCTCCAGCTCCTCCGTCACCTTCTTCGCTCGCGCCACATCCTTCCCGTTCACCGCCTCCTTGAGTGCCGCCACCTTCTCCTCGATCGGTCCCTTCACATTTGCCGGTACCTTATCTCCGAGCTCCTTCACCTGTCGCTCCACGTTATGCGCCAGCGAGTCCGCCTTATTGAGTGTCTCGATGTCCTCCGCGCGTTTCCTATCCTCCTCGGCATGCGCCTCCGCGTCCCTCTTCGCCCGCTCTATCTCTTCCTTCGACAGCCCGGACGACCCCTGGATGGAAATATTCTGCTGTTTCCCCGTATTCTTATCCTGCGCCGTCACCTTCAGTATCCCGTTGGCATCGATGTCAAACGTCACCTCGATCTGCGGTACCCCTCTCGGTGCCGGTTGTATACCGTCCAACTTAAAATTCCCCAGCAGCTTATTATCCGCGAACATCTTGCGCTCTCCCTGACATATCCGAATATCCACCGCCGGTTGATTATCCGATGCCGTAGAAAACACCTGACTCTTCTTCGTCGGTATCGTCGTATTCCTATCAATCATCGGCGTTGCCACACCTCCCATCGTCTCTATCGACAGCGTCAGCGGCGTCACATCCAGCAGCAGCACATCATTCACATCCCCTGCCAGCACTCCGCCCTGTATCGCCGCACCCACCGCCACCACCTCATCGGGATTCACCCCCTTATGCGGTTCCTTCCCGGCCAACCTCTTCGCCATATCCTGCACGGCGGGCATACGCGTCATACCACCCACCAGCACCAGCTCATCCACATCACTCGTACTCAACTCCGCCGCCGCCACGCAACTGCGCACCGGTCCCACCGTCCTCTCCAGCAAATCCTCCGTCAGCTGCTCCAGCTTACTCCTCGTCAGTGTCAGCTGGATATGCTTCGGTCCCGTCGCGTCCATCGTAATAAACGGCAGCGATATATCGTAACTCTGCGTCGAACTCAGCGCGATTTTCGCCTTCTCCGCCTCCTCCTTGATCCTCTGCAGCGCATCCGTCTGCCGAGATATATCCAACCCCTCCTTCGCCTTAAACTCCTCCAGTATCCAATTAATAATCGCGGCATCCCAATCATCGCCACCCAAGTGCGTATCGCCGTCACTTGCTTTCACCTCAAACACCCCGTCGCCTATCTCCAGCACCGATATATCAAACGTACCGCCGCCCAGATCATACACCGCTATCCTCTCCTCCGCTGCTCCCTTATCCAGCCCGTACGCCAACGCCGCCGCCGTCGGCTCATTGATAATACGCCTCACCTTCAACCCGGCTATCTCACCTGCCGCCTTCGTCGCATTCCTCTGCGCGTCGTTAAAATACGCCGGTACCGTGATCACCGCCTCCGTTATCCTCTCCCCCAGCCGCGACTCCGCGTCCGCCTTCAACTTCCCCAGCACCATCGCACTCACCTCCTGCGGCGAAAACACCTTCTCCTCTCCCCCCACCTCCACGCGTATATGCGCGTCCCCGTTTGCCGCCTCCACTATCGCGTACGGCACCTTCTTATCCTCCTCCGACAGCTCACTGTACTTACGCCCTATCAACCTCTTCGCCGAAAATATCGTATTCTTCGGATTCGTCACCGCCTGCCTCTTTGCCGCCTGCCCCACGATCCTCTCCCCCGTCTTTGTAAATGCCACCACCGACGGCGTCGTCCTTGCCCCCTCACTATTCTCCAACACCGTCGCTTGACCGCCCTCCATCACAGCCATGCACGAATTCGTCGTGCCCAAATCTATACCAAGTATCCTACTCATAATCGTAAAGGTTAAAGTCTACACCTCCCCACCCTGCAAAACCCATGCCCACCCCATATCCCCATTCTGCCGGTTCTGTGACACGCATATTATCAACAAGTTCCGCTACCATTGCATCGTCATCCACCCTCTCCCTCACCCCGCGACAAAACGCCCCACCCTGCGCCACCACACCCCACCCACCCGCGACACTTTGCCGCACTTATGTCCCTGCGGCTTCGCACACTTCGGACTTCCGCTTAGCATTCATCCCATGCAAAAATACGCGCGTCTCCGGCGGGGACGCTCAAAAGGAGTCCTTCGGCGAGCAGGGTCATGCGGGAAATACGGACGGGGGAGTTCGCTGGGTCAAGTAAGTCCCGGAAGGAAAAAGTCTCGGAGCGGCGACGCGCCCAGTCGCAGGCATTTTGCGGAATATGGACGCGCACCTGAGCCGACGCGGACGGCGAAAAATTGCAGACAACGAGGGCGGCTACACGCGAGGCTGCGTCATACCTCAGAAAGGCGTAAACGAGATGCCCGGAGCTTTCCTCTCCCTCGCAGCGACCGAAGGGCACAGTCTGCCTATTTGCCCAGTTGAGACCGTAGAAGGAGCCTTTCGCGAAGACGGGCTGCTGCAACAGGCGGAGAAGTCGGCGGCAAAAGTCCCGTAATTCACGCAGGGCAGGCGGCAGCGAAGCCCCATCGCATTTTCCGTCATGATACCAGAGACGGAAACGCGGCAGCGTTATGTAATCAAAAATCGAAGTGCGACCGTTGTTTCCGCCGAAGTCGGCGGGCTCGTCAGCTCGCTCGCCGGTTTCCTGCCCATTGTAAAAGAGAACCGGACCGCAGGAAGTCGTGTACTGAGCGACCATGACAGCCCGTGCCGCCCGCTCACCCACACCGCCCCAGTAGAGAGGGGAGGCTAAGCGCGGCTCGTCGTGATTTTCCACATAACGCACTCCGTGCACAAAGAGAGGACTCTCCGGACGGTGATGAGCGTCCAAATCATTTGCCCATACGTTCTCCTCGTACAAACCACGCAAGGCATGGTACGCATCGGCATCGTAAACCGCATCAAATCCCGCAGAGAGCAGAGCCGGAAGCACGTCTCCCTCGGTCATCTTCATGTCATCGTTGTACGCCTCTGCTGCAAAGAACACATCGCGCCGCATACGTGCCTGCGCAATAGCCCATCGCCAGAAAGGCACGGGCACCATGTGTGCCATATCACACCGAAATCCACCCACGCCCATCTCCTGCCACCAAGCCAACACCTCGTCCATGAGCAGCCAAGTGCGCGGCAGCTCCTCTCGCCGTGCCAATAGACCGGGCAACGCTTCGGCACCCGCCGCGCCACGACGATAGTCGCAACCGTAGTTGAGCTTCACCGTTTCGTACCAATCATTGACCGAAGGACTCCACGTCGCCGCGTTATTTCCCGTCACTCGCCCCCGATCACGCTCCGGCAAAAACTCCCCATCCGGCAGCATCATGCGCCCGTCGCTTCCCGCGCGGTCCAAGTAAAAAAAAGCATTGTTGCGGTCAAAGAACACATCCGTCCTATCCTGCTTGCCAAAGTCAGACTCGGGGGCAACGACCGACCCGTAACAACGCGACACGTGATTGGGCACAAAGTCCATCATCGGCACCATCCCCCACTTGTGCACCCGCTCCAACAACTCGCGATATTCGTCCAAACGCGCCTCCTTTTTCTCCGCCAATTCCGGGTCCACATCGAAATAATCCACTACAGCGTACGGACTTCCGGCTTTTCCCTTCACCACGCACGCCGGGTGAGCCGGTAGCCCCGGGTAACTCGTCTGCGTCGCGTGCCTCAGCACACCGGTCAACCAAAGATGCGTCACACCCATCTCCGCCAACTCGCCGAGTGCCCTGTCGTTCACGTTACTGAATCTACCGCTCTGCCCCACACTCGCGCCAAAATGCCTCACAAACAGCTGATATATCACCGCTCTCACCGCGCCTACCCTACCACAACCCTATGCTGTTTGCAACCATTTTCCACCAATTCTGTCCTGTGCGCCACATCCGTTCTAAATAAGTCAGAGACTTTAGTGGAGAGCGATGGCTTTGTCGCAGGAAAACGGGGAGGGGGGGGTGATCAAGTACGAGGTACGGAGTGGCAAAGCCGGGGAGTGGCGGATGGGGTAAACAGTGGCAGTGTGCGAGGAGGAGGTGTGTGGTGGGCTCTCCTGCGCGACTCTATTACGCCTGACCTAAGCACTTCGTGCTTGCGGTAAGCGGGTGTGGCGGGTAATTGCTACAGAGAGTTCACGGGCTTATCTCCAACCGCCACCGAGCTGGGTGTAGAGGGTGGGGACGCAGGCAGCGTATTGGTAGCGATACGAAGCGAGCTGCTTTTGGGCGGGGAAGAGCAGGAGCTGAGCTTGCAAAACTTCATAATACGCAGCTTCACCCTCCTTGTAGCGAGCTCTAGAAAGCTTTACGCTCTCACTGTATGCTTGGATGGCTTGCTCCTGCATGTTCATGGCTTCCACAAGTTTTTCACGATTAACGAGCGTGGTGGATATTTCCGCCATGGCACTGAGCACAGTCTGCTCGTAGTTTGCTTTGGCAGCCAAAAATGCTTCGCGCTTAGCACGAGTCGTAGCGCGGAGTTGCCCTCCTTGGAAGATGGGACCCGTGAGAGAAGCACCTATGCCCCAGCCGGAACGGTGAGAAGCGATGTTGTGCCGCAGATCAGCAGACGCGTAACCGGCTGTGGTCGTGAGGCTGATGGAGGGGAAGTAGTTGGCGATAGCCACCCCGATGTCGGCGTTGGCAGCACGTAATTCCTGCTCCTTGGCTCGGATGTCAGGGCGTCGCGCCAAGACATCGGCGGGAATCCCCGCTGCCACCTTACTCGCACGGGCAAAAGACGAGAGACTGCTGCCGCCGCGAGCGATATGACCCGGCGTGCGCCCCGCCAGTGCGCTAAGCGTGTTCTCGAGCTCCGCAATCTGCATCTGCAAGGCAGGGATTTCTGCCTCGGCCGCCGAGAGTGCCGCCTGCGCTGAAGCCGTCTGAAGTTTGTCCGCCACACCGGCATCGAGCTGATCTTGGAAGAGTTTGAGTGATTCCCGGTAGCTCTCCACGGAATCACGCGCAATACGTAGTTGCTCATCCAGCATCAGCAATTGAAGGTAACCGCACGCCACCTGTCGCAACAGAGAAACACGCAGGTTGTTGAGCTCCTCCTGTGTTGCCTGTGCCGTAGCAGTGGAACTTTCCACACCTTTGCGCGTCTTGCCCCAAAGGTCGAGCTCCCAAGAAGCGGAAAGCGATGCGGAGCCGGGGTTCGTCGTTACGCCGCCCGTTTGAGCGACAGCCGCGCCACCCTGCTGATTCATCCCCTTGGACGTGGAAGCACTGTAGCCCGCCCACGGGAAGAGTGGGGCGCGTGCCACCGTTACATAATGCCAAGCAGCATTGACATTGTGATGGAGGGCGATGAGACTGCGATTGGCGTTAAAGACATCGGTCAACAGGTCATTGAGATTGCCATCATGCAAGACCGATTGCCACGGAAGGTCCGCCATGTTACCACCACCGAAACTGCTGCCCCGGAATACCTCCGGGACTTCCATTTCGGGTTTGTGCCAAACCGGACCAAACGAGCAAGATGCCGCAGTGAGGGTAAGTGCTGCGAGCAGAGCTGATGTCGTGAGTTTCTTCATAGACGTCGTTATCATACCTTATCAAATGAGAACTTGCAAGCCGTTTCTTTAGTTGTCGTCATTACCGTGGGCAGCCAGATATTGCCGCGCCTCCACTTCATCCGGGTCTTCCTTGAGCTCGTTGAGCTTAAACTTCAGTCGGAAGAGCCGCATCACAAATACGTACGAACAGGGAATCAAAAACACGCCGACCACTGTGGCAACGGTCATCCCAATGACCACCACTACCCCGATCGAATTCCGGGCAAGAGCACCGGAACCACTCGAAAGAACCAGCGGTATACAGCCCAAGATGAAAGCCAGCGAGGTCATGAGTATGGGGCGCAGTCGCAAACGCGCCGCCGCCAAGGTGGCTTCCATGAGGGGCTTCCCGCGCTCCATCTCCAGATTCGCGAACTCCACGATGAGGATGGCGTTCTTCGCGGCAAGTCCCACGAGCATCACCAGCCCCACCTGCGCGTACAAATTGAGCTCTAAGCCCCACCACCACAAGCCGGTGTATGCCCCCAACACGGCGATCGGCACTGTCATGAACACGGAAATCGGCAGCGGCCATTTTTCGTACAGAGCCACGAGGATGAGGAAGGCGAAGAGTCCGGACATCGTGAAGATGGTGCCCAGTCCGGTGCTGTTGCGCACTTTGTTCTCCTGAAAGCTCATATCTTGGTAATCGAAACCGACCTTCGAGGGGTCCATGGTTTGGGCGTATACCTGCTCCATGGCGTCCATGAGCTGCTGTGTCGAGTAGCCGGGCTTGGGCATCACGTTGAGTTTCGCGGCGTTGTAGCCTTGGTGGTGCATCACGAACTCCGTGTCGGCGATATCTCTCACACTTACCAGCTCCGATAGCGGTACTCGCTGCCCATCCATACTCGTCACGAAGAATCCGTCCATCTGGTCGAGATTGGTGCGGTCCGCGCCCTGCGCTTGGATGTATACCTGCCACTGCTGTCCGAACGCGTTAAAGAAGTTGATGAACGAGGAGCCGTAGTAAGCGGCAAGCACCCCATTGGCGGCATTGATGTCCACCTTATAGTATTGGCATTTTTCCCGATCGAGGTCCAAGTATTTCTGGGGCGTATCCGCCATCATCATGTCCATGCAAATCCCCACTTCCGGACGCTGCTGCGCCGCTTTTTCGAATTCCTTCACACGCTCATAGAGGAAAGGCACGCCTTGCCCTTCCAAGTCGGTCAGCACCATAACCACCCCGTTGGAGGTACCCACACCCGGAATAGCCGGTGGCACCAGCACCATAGCTGTGCCATCGAGTCCCGCCGCCTGCACCCGCGCCGTGAGACGCCGCTGGATTTGCTGTGCTGTTTCCGGGCGTTCGCTCCAGTCCTTGAGCTCTAGGAAAGCGATGCAGGCACCGGGGGTTTGCACCATGTTCAGGATATTGATTCCTACCACGGAGGTGATATTTTTCACCACAGTCGTGTCATTGAGGGCGGCTTCCATCTTCTTGTTTTGCTCCATCGCCACCTGAAGCGAAGTTTCCGGCTTCATCACCAGTGCCGCCAGTAGGAAACCTTGGTCTTCATCCGGCAGGAAAGCCCCCGGCACACGCTCCGCCACCGGCTTGATAGCCACCCAAAACAGCAACAGCAAGGGTATGGATATAATCAACTTACGCGCCAATCCGCCGCAGATACGCGTGTAGAGGTTGGCAGTGCCGTTGTAGCACCAATTGAAGACGCGGTGCAGCGGGGAAAAGATGCTCTTGCTTTCGGAGCTCGGTTTGAGTAACAGCGCGCAGAGTGCCGGGGAGAGTGTGAGCGCGTTGAACGCCGAAATCAACATGGATATGGCGATGGTGATCGCGAATTGCTTGAAGAGGGTTCCGGTAATCCCTTCCAGCAGGAGCGAAGGCAGGAACACAGCCGCCAGTACCAGCGCGATTGCGAGCACCGGTCCGCTCACCTCCTGCATCGCGGCAAAAGCAGCCACGCGCGGTTTGATCCCCTTGTCAATGTGGTGCTGCACGGCTTCCACCACCACGATCGCGTCATCTACCACCAATCCGATAGCCAGTACCATGCCGAGCAGGGAGATGGTGTTGAGCGTGAATCCCAGCAGGGGGAATACGCAGAATGTGGAAATGAGCGATACGGGCACCGCTATGAGCGGAATGAGAGTGGCTCGCCAATTTTGCAGGAAAATATAAACCACCAGTGCCACTAGGACGATGGCTTCCAAAAAGGTTTGACGTATTTCATCGATCGAGTACCGCACGGCGGTGGTCGTGTCCAACGCCATAGACCCCTTCACCCCCTGCGGCATGGTGGCTGTCTTTTTCTTCAAAAGCTCCGTCACACGATCTACGGTGTCAACGGCATTGGAACCGGGGGACTGGAATACCACGACAGATGCGGCATCCTCCCCATTGCGTCGCCCGGTGGCAGAATAGTTTTCCGAACCGAGCTCAACGGTGGCAATGTCCTTGAGGTAGACAATTTGGTCGGCTTGCTGACGCACGATAATTTCCTCAAATTCCCGGGGATCGGACAGCCGCCCCTGCGTGCGCACCGTTATGGTCTTTTCCTGTCCGTCGGGCACGGGATCGGCACCGATTTTGCCGCCCGGGTTCGTCATGTTTTGCTTGGAGATAGCGGCACGCACCTCATCGAGTGAGATATTGAAGTGGCTCATCTTGACCGTGTCCAGCCAGATGCGGATGGCGTAACGCCCGGCTCCGTATACCGTCACTTCTCCCACTCCTTCCACTCGCTTAATTTCATCCACCAACTTCACCTGCGCGTAGTTTGCCAAATCCACAGAATCGTAGCTCCCGTCCGGCGAGGTCAACCCATAGAGCATGAGCGGCAACCCCGGCTGCTGCCGTATCGTTATCCCGGAGTCCATCACCTCCTCGGGCATCTGCGACTGCGCCTGCCCGTAGCGCATGTTCACCAGCATCTGGTCCATGTCCGTGTCGGAGTTCGGCTCAAACACGACCGTGAGGTTATACACGCCGTTGTTAGACGAAACGGAGGTCATGTAATCCATGTGCTGCACCCCGTTCACCTGACGCTCCAAGGGGGTACCGACAGAGTCCGCGACGGCTTGGGCATCCGCGCCCGGGAACATCGTTTGCAATTGGATGATGCGCGGAGTAATTTCCGGGTACTGGGAAATGGGTAGGTTCAGGTAGCAGACGATTCCCAGCAGCGTGGTAACTACGGCTATCACCGTAGCTATCACCGGGTGTTTAATGAAATACGCACTCATGGTAAAAGCTTATGGCTTAGCTGTAACAGATGGGGTCGTGGATGTCGGATGCGTGTAGATGAAGGGATGGGGGTTCACAACCCCAAAGCCTTGCTTCGCCCCCGCAGCTCGCATCCCCATGTTGGCTTGGGCGTAGATGGCAGCCATCTGCCCGCCCTCCACGATGACCTGCACCTCCCCCGGCTCCGTAAAGCCCAACTCGCGTAGGCTGTCGGTCAGCGGCTTGATGCGCCCCGTGACGATCTGCATGAGCATCGGTACGTTCTTGCCGTCTCCATTCGGCATCTCTAGGGTTACCTCTTCCCCCGGCAGGACATCTATCCCGTACGGCGTCCCATCCTTGCCGACTACGTAAATAAACCGGTGGTTCATGGAAGAAACCAAGGCGCGGCTGGGTACCAAGTAGGCTCCCTTTTCTACCCCGGTCTTGGCTTTCACGCGCACAGCGGCACCACTGCGTAACTTGAGCTCCGGATTGGGTAGGTGCCCCACAAAGTTCACCGTGCCGGTAGCACTGTTCACATAGCTGTCCACCGCGACCACCCGCCCGGGGTGTTCATAGATGGTGCCGTCTTCCAGCACCACCCGGAATTCCTTGATGGGTGACACCATCCCCGCCTCCGGCGTGTAGGTCGGCGCGAGTAGCTTGGCGAGAATCTGTTTGCCGGGCACGGCGAAATCCACTCGGATGGGGTCGATAGATGACATGGTCGTGAGGGTAGCTCCCCCTGCCGTGATGAGGTCTCCCCGCGACACATTCGCCTTGGATGCCACCCCGGTGAAGGGCGCGCGTATGGTGCAGCGTTTCAGGTTGATTCGCGCCGTCTCGAGCTGCGCTTCCGCTTGCTGACACGTCGCCACCGCCACTGCCAGTGCCGCCTGCGAACGCCTCCGCGCGTGCAACGCGTCCGTGTAATTTTTTTCGGAAATGGAGCCGGTTCCCACGAGCTTGCTGTAGCGTTCCACATCCTTGGCAGCCTGATCATCCGCCGCCCGCGCTTGCTCCACACTCGCCCGCGCCACAGCCACAGCCGCGTCCGCCTGCGAAAGTGCCGCGCGATAGCTCTCCGAGTCAATCTCAAAGAGTACCTCTCCCTCTTTGCACTGCGATCCATCCAAATACATCTGCCGGAGAAGTTTCCCGGTCACCTCCGGCTTAATATTCGCCTCTTCCACACCTCGCAAGTGTCCGAACCACGTGCTATCCACATCCACATCCCGCTGCTGCAGTTTCATCACACTCACCGTGAGCGGTGCCATCTGCCCCGCTGCCGAGGGAGCGGCTTGCTGCCCGGCTTTCTTGCCCTTGCAGGCATTCAACCCGGCGAGTACCAGCCCCACTCCCAGTATCCCTGTCAATATCTTTCTCGTATTCATAGTGTTGTTTATGAAATGTTTTCGTACATCTTTTGCATGCAATGGCGCAGCACCTCCCGCTGCCGCGCGCTTATGCCTTCCATCACTCGCTCCTCGAGTGCCTGTAAGAGTTCTCGCACCCGTTCCTTGTCCTTATCCATTGTCTCCGTGATGTACACGTTCTTCACCCGCCCGTCCCGACTATCAAACGCCGTCCGTATATACCCCTTGGCTTCCAAGCGATCCAAAATTCCCTTCATCGTGGCATGACTGATGCCCATGTACCTCTCCAACTCCCCCTGCGTCACCGGTCGCTCCCGATGCGTCTCCATGTACATCAAGACGCGCCCCTGCACCGCCGTCACTCTACACACTCCCCGCGCCGCGAACAGCGTCGCAGCTCGATCCACGACCATCTTCATCGTGAACAATATGCTCTGGCGGTCTCCCGTGTCCATCTCCTAAAAAATATGAAGCAAGCTTCCTATCGCGCGGAGGAGATGGTACACCCTTTTTCCCACTTGTCAAATCATAAAATTCACATCTGCCCCACCATCGATCCATATCTGTCCCCACACCCGTCCCAATAAAATTCCCGAAAAACGCCGCGATGCTAATCCCCATGCGGGTTATAGGCGTTTTGCGTATTAAGTGGGCTTCAACATCACGGATGCTTTGATTTACTCCCCACGCGTTGTTCCGGCTTTGCTTCTTCCTCCTTCCTCTGCGCAACTCCGTTGCGCCTAACTCCTTCACTTCGTACTTCGTACCTCGTACTCGATCGCCCTCGCGTCTCCCTGCCGCAAAGTCATCGCCCACCATGAGGCTCGTATTTTTCTTGGGACGGCTGTGATTTGGGACAGGTGCGAAGTTAAGATGCTTGCCTTTTCCTGTATTAGGAGTACAATCCGGTGGGGGTGCTTTGTTCCGTAGGGTGTTTTTTGTTTACCGGGTTATTATACTCCATTCTGGGACCGGATGCACCCCTTTTTTGGCGTATCCCGTTTGGTGCATTTTATTTTATGATGCACATTCTAATATGGGGTAAGGGAACGCAGGAGGGCAACAGCATCGGTAGAGAGACGCGAGAGGGCGGCGCGTTTATCGCAGATGGGAGGAAGCGACCAGAGCGTAAAGTGCTCGTGGGCAATGATATTGAAATACATACCGCGCAGACAGGTCAGGAACCACAGCCAATCCTCACGCCGCAAGGTAGGGAAAAAGGAGCTGAGGGCATCCGTCCACTCCGCAAGAGCGAAGGCAAAGTGTGATTCATAAACCCCGCGAGTCAGCTCAGCCGGTTCGTAGCCCATTCTGTTCAGGAAGCACAGGACTTCTTCACCGGAAGCGACGGAGGAATCTTCCCAGTCCGTAAGGGGAGCCGCGAGCCAAGCATCGATAATACGGGCGGGGTCCCCGGAAGGGAGAGCACGATGCAACGCCGCCCGACACGCAGCATTGTACGGGGCAGAGACGTACGCCAGCGTGTCGCGGTACAGGTCGGCTTTCGAGCCAAAGTGGTAGGAGATAGCCCCGATGGTAACCTTAGCCGCGCGCGCCATGTCCCGCAAGGTCACCCCACGAAATCCAAGGGCGGTGAACTCCAAGACGGCGGCACGCATGATCCGCGCCTTCGTGGCATCGGATTTGCTCATGGCTCTTCCGTTTCTTCGTGCTTCTCACCCGGCGGTAGCTGCGATTTCAGAAAATCGACATCTTCCTTGCTGAAATGAGACAGTTTGGTGCGGGAGACCCGACCGCCGCTCTCCCGGAGGTAAACCACCTGCTGCACGGGGTCCACCCGCATGAGTTTCGCGAAAACCACAGCATTCCCCCGGGCTGACTTCCATTGGCGAAACCCGGCATCGACTAACTCCGCCTTGTATTCATCATATTTTTTTTGAGCCAGCCGCACCCCCTCTTTTATTTCTTGGGCAAACCCGGAGATAAAACCGTTAAATCCATCGATACGGGCGACAATTTTCCCATTGGGCGTGATGACGGCAAAAGCCGGACGCTCCGTAAGACCGTACCGTCTCTTCAGCGCATTGATGTCACCCGCCTTGTATTTCGCCGATGCCGCCCGCTCCTCATCCAGAGATGCCCCGGAGTCCAACCGAGCAAGGACAACCTTGTTGCGTGCCCAATCCAAAAAATCGCTCGTATCCAAGTACTCACTGCCGAGTTGGGAACTCTTCGGGGAAATGAGAGAATCGTGGAACCAGACAATGAGCGGAAGTTCCTGCTTGCGTGCCAAGTGGATTGCATGCCCCAAATCACTCTGCCAGCCGTGCCCGAGCTTCTTATTTTCAAAGATAGTCGTCAGCCCGGGTATCTCGGCATCCGGGTTGTCGGGGTCTGTCCACACGAGCTCCTCCTGTGTCCCATTGTCATAATTTTTCAACTCATCTTCGGAGGCGACGCTCACATTGACGGCGCGGAGGTCTCCCTTATTGGCGAGCAGGGGATTTCCCAGACTCTTTGCCACCTCCTCAGCCGTCTTTTCCTCCGACTTGACGGGGGTCTCCTTCGCTGTGTGCACGCAGGCAGTGAGCGCAAGCAACACCCCGCCCAAGATGATTCTGCAAATCTGCGACTTCATGGGTTTCGGTCTGTTCCGCCCCTTTCTTCTGCCTTCACCGCTTGCCAAGCTCGCTCAAATTGCTCAGCGTTAGTTTCTTGCAGAGAATGACCGTCCCTCTCCAGCTTCTCCTCCATGGCATTAAAGCGGCGGATAAACTTTTGGTTGGCAGCGCGCAGCACTTCCTCCAGATTGGCGTGGCGTCGGCGGCAGAGATTGACGACGGAGAAGAGCAAGTCCCCGAGCTCTTCAGCCACGCGTGGGTCATCATCCGGTAGGGGAAGTGTTTCCTGAACCTCCGCCAACTCCTCGCGAATCTTATCGATCACCCCCTCATGCGACTCCCAATCGAAGCCGACCTTCGCCGCTTTCGACGTCAACTTCGATGCCCGCAGGAGCTCCGGGAGCCCCTTTCCGCAGTCGTGCAAGTAGGGTTTGCGTTCCGCGTGCCGCTCCTGCCGTTTGATCTCATCCCAGCGTTTCAGTACGGCATCGGCATCCTCTGCGCGGGCAGAACCAAACACGTGCGGGTGGCGTCGCACGAGCTTGTCACTCATCTCCCGTGCCACATCGTATATATCAAAAGCCTCAGCGGGATCTTCCCGGGCAAGCTCTGCGTGAAAGAGCACCTGCAGCAGCACATCCCCGAGCTCCTCTCGCAGGTGCGCATGGTCCCGCTCTCGTATGGCATCGATGCACTCATAGCATTCTTCGATCAGATTGGGTATGAGCGAGGTATGCGTCTGCTCTGCGTCCCACGGACACCCCCCCGGAGCACGCAGCCGGTGCATGATGGCTATGGCACGCTCCATCTGCCTCTCCCTCCCCCGGCACTGTATCATTTCTTCATCTGTCATGGCGGCGTAAATCTCGGCGTTCGTTGTCTGCTTTTCCGTCCAAAATATCCTGCACCTGCTGCACGAGCTTCCATGCCACGCGGCGTCGTCTGTACTTGCGCTTCAAGAGCTCCAGCAAAGCTTTCCATCTCTCGGCGGTGAACTCCGCCCGGCAGGGTTGTACCTCTTCACGGTAGGCACGGGAGGGTTTGGGCACGCAGGTCAGCTGCCACCACCCACCGAAATAGGAAGCCCGGTAAACGAGCTTCTCCCCGTCCTCAGTACGCTCCTGCCAAGAAAAGGTTTCCATCGAAGCAGGCGGATTCTACCCGGCAGACCTCAGACCCCTCAGCGAATGAAGTGGGTCATTTTGCGCGGCACAGTCTGCGGAGCGGGTACGGCGGCGTATGCCTTAATCGCACGTGCCATATTTCGCCCCAACTGGCGCATAATCGTCACCCCCTCCTCGTCCTTCAGCACATCTTCCGGGGTAAACCCATGAACCTCATTCCAGTAAAAGGAAGAAACCACCGGCATCTGCGATATCGTAAAGTGCTTCTGTATTGCATCCAGCGTAGCGAGCGAACCGGCACGCCGACTCGAAGCTACGGCTGCCGCCGGTTTTCCCGCAAATACCGAGCCCGACGAGTAAAAAGCGCGGTCCAGCGCACTGAGCAAGCGACCGGAGGGATGCCCGTAATAGACGGGTGAGCCGAACACAAAACCCTGTGCCCCCGCTGCTTTTGCTATCATCTCGTTCACACAATCCTTATCCCAGACGCATTTGCCGGGGTGCTTGCGGCAACTCCCGCACGCCATACAATCCTGTATCGGCGCGGTACCCAGATAAAATATCTCCGTACTCACCCCTTGACCTTCCAATTCTTCCGCCACAAGCGTGAGTGCCGTGTACGTGCAGCCCTTCATGTGGGGGCTACCATTGACCAAGAGCGCATGCGGGTGCGTGCCGCTCTGCTCCGCTCCTGCCGTCTCGTCTTCTGCGGCTAATGCGGCTGTGGCGAGTGCCCCGCCGGCTAAACCGAGATGCGTAATAAATGTCCGTCTGTCTGTCATTGTCGTGTCTGTGGTTGAAGTTCAACGTCGCGTTGCAGGATTCCCGAGCTCTCGGTGGATGCGATTGACGTCATCCTGCATGGTGGGAACAATTTGGCTCGCATGCTCGGGGTCTAAGGATATGATGATGGGTTTAGAGCGGTTCCCGCTCGCATCGTACCGGTAAATGACTCGCTGCACGAGCTTTCCCTGCGGGTGCGAAAACATCCTCTCCTCGATTAACCGCGCCGTGCTGTCGTACCCGTATGCTACCTTGTAGATAAGTGCCCGCTCAGAGTTGTAGATGTAGCAGCCCACCAGCTGTCCGTACTTCCCTTCATGGTAATCATTGATGGCTGCCAATCTCCCCCCCGCTGTATAGGTGGCACACCGCATCCCTTTGCTGCCTCGCTGCCGCTTGTAAACCGACCGTGAGCCATCCGGGTGACGCACCACGCGCGCCAAGTCCCGGCTCTCATTTGCCAAATCCGGACTTTGCGCCGTCACTTGTCCAACCATCCATACCACAAGCGCATACGCCACCACGCTTAAGCTTCTCTTCATGCCCCACATTCTACCCCCTCCTTTCCCGTCTGGCAAGCAAGAAGCAAGTAAGAACCAAATCTGTCCACATCTGTCCCAAAAATTAAATGCCTAGTCGAGGACAAAAAAGTTTGACAGTTGATTTCGAATCAACTGTCAAACTTTTTTTGTTACCTCAGCAAAATTTTTTGAAATAAATGGGCAGTCGGAAAACGTGGGGAAGGGATAAGTGCCTTGTAGAAAGAGAAGAAGCCGGGAAAGGAAACTTCCCGCTCAACTCCCCCACTGTCAGTTGACACACATCCCCACCGCTGCAGCAGAAGGCATCATGATGACAATAGGACGTTTCGTAGTCCTTCAGTATTCTTTGACGGAGAGGGACTTCCTTCCCGGGCAGTTTGACAGTTGATTCGAAATCAATTACCATTGCGTCGGATGGTGTTTAACCCCATT
>CAYRJI010000043.1:0-16967 GCA_964424645.1 uncultured Akkermansia sp.
ACTTCAAGCCGAACTTGGCGGCAGCCGTCGCCGTGGCGACACCGTGCTGCCCCGCGCCGGTCTCGGCGATCACGCGTTTCTTCCCCATCATTTCGGCGAGGAGTGCCTGCCCAAGCGCATTGTTGATTTTGTGAGCCCCGGTGTGCAGCAAATCCTCCCGCTTCAGATAAAGCCGAATGCCCAGCTCATCGGACAACCGCTCGCAGTACGTTACCGGCGTCGGTCGTCCGCAGTACTCTGCCAGCAGTTCCCGCAGCCGACTTTGGTACGCCTCGCCGGGGAATATCTCCCCAAGTGCTTTCTCCACCTCCAAGAGCGGCGGCATAAGCGTTTCCGGCACATAGCGTCCCCCGTATTCCCCGAAATATCCCGGTCGTTGTAATCGTGATAGCTTCTTCATATCTTGCGGAACCGCCCGCATTGTACCAGAGAAAACACCAAGCAGCAAGCATAGTTCACATCTGCCCCGAGAAAATTAAATGCTCAGGGCGGAGCGAGAACTTTGTCGCAGGGAGATGCAGGGAAAATGGAAGTACGAGGTACGAAGTGGCAAAGCTGCGGCGGAGGACTGGTGTAAGCCACAGTACAAAACAGAGCACCGTTCTGCTGCAAAACCCTACTGCCGGGGTGCAATTACACAACCAAATCAAGCGGAAGGTCTGATATATCCTTCAGGCGTCTGCCTTCCACCATCGTTTGGAGCATGTTCATAGCTTCATCGTTGTTGCTGGATGCGATAGCTTGCTGAAGTTCGTACAAGGCAAAATGGTAGACGCAATCAATGTCCCCCGTGCCGAGGGCAATTGAAGAGAGGCGACTTGGAGTAGGCTCACCCGTTACAATAACAATGTGCGGTTGATGCCCTTTTCTATTACGGATCATGTTGAGAGCTTCTGCTCTGGCATTTTGTGCACGGTCGCTTCGTAGTGTCCATTTACAGCTGATGCTTGCATGGAGCAGAGGAAACTTTCCTTCCCTGTAGCGCAAATCCGCCGCAAGTGCGGTTACGCCATCCACCAATCTTTGTTTTCGGTTTAGCTCGCTATCCTGTTCAAGATGACGCACGATCACGACATCCGGTGCCACCGTATATTCATTCCCCAGCCAAGCAGCCAATTGGTGATTAGTCAGGATAAATTGTGATAAGTCGTGTAAGTGTGCATATTGAGCGTAGGCACCAATCATATTTTTGTTTCGACCTTTCAGTTGCATGATTTCCCATTTCCCCGGGCGCAGGTCGCTAAGCTTCGGGAATGTCGACTGCAAAAACCGGCATACTTCATGTTCAAAATTATCTCCCTTGGACTGTGCGCACAGCCCTTCTGCTTCAGTAGTTTGCGAGCCACCGATTTGTTCAAAAATACTCCGAGCAAATGCTACGCTGGAACTCTGCGACTTGTCCGCATTACTCGGGATTTGATTTTCGTTGCAGATGAGGACAGAACCTAGGAGAGCACGATGAAAAGCTACGCGCTCTTTGGAGAATAAACCGGCTGTTTGGTCGTGCATTTTACGGAGGTTTGTTGAAGGGAGAGGCGGATGCTTTGCGCCACCGCAAAGGCGACGGGAGGGGGAAAAGCATTACCGATCTGACGGTATACGGCAGTTTTCTTACCGTAAAAGTTCCAAGTATCCGGGAACCCTTGCAGACGTGCAGCCATGCGCAGGGTCAGGCGGGGCAGTCCTTCGAAATCCTCGTGCGGAGCTTCATCGGCAATACCGCTGCCATCTATGCCCAGCTCCCTCCATTTCATTTTGGCACGTGTCGGTCCTAGGTCTGCCCCTCCGTGTTTCTTGGAACCGCCCACGATGGTAGGTGCTATCGTATTGGCACGTTGACTCCATTCCGCCGCTCCCTTCCAACCATTCGCCGCCATGAGGTCGCAGAGGAGTTCCCCTACGGACGGTGGAGACAACGGCGGAATAGCGGGCCACTGAAAATGGACGTCCAAGTCCTGCCGGAATGCCACGCACAGAGCTCTAGGGCGGAGCTGCGATACTCCGTAGTCCGAAGCTTGCAGCAATTTCCATTCTGCGGAATACCCATGTTTGTCCATTTCTCGGCATATCCACTCTCGGTAGGCATCAAAGCGCGGGTCAAATAAACCGCGGACATTTTCAAGCATGATAGCCTTGGGGCGAATTTCGGCAAGAAGCCGAAGTGCTTGGGGGAAGAGATTTCGCTCGTCTCTTTCGCCGAGCTGTTTGCCCGCTACAGAAAAGGGCGGACAGGGGACTCCCCCGGCGAGCAAATCTACATCCCCGAACCAAGCACCTTGGACCTCGCGTACGTCCATTCCGAGAACATTCCAAGCCGGACGGTTCATCCGGAGTGTTGCACAGGCGTATCCGTCTATTTCTACCAAGGCGCGGTGCTTAAAACCTGCCATTTCAACACCAAGTGCCTGCCCGCCGGCTCCGGCACATATCTCCACAGATGTGTATGAATCCGAATAAACCATCACGCACAGAGGGTACCCCTCCCTGAGTTTAACACAGAGAACCGCGCTAAGCAAACCTAAACCTGTCCCAAAACACAGCCGTCCACACCTGTCCCCAATAAATTAAAGGCTTCATGGTAGGCGATGACCTTGAGATAGGAAGACACAGGGGAATGAAAGTACGAAGTAGCAAAGCCGGGGAGCGGTGGGAGTGGTGAGCGGCGGTGTGGTACAGGGAAGACGTGTGCGGTGGAAGTGTTTGTCCACCGTGTGTGGCAGGGAGAGGAGGTGGGGAAGTACGAAGTGAAGGAGTCAAAGTCGAAACGATGCGGGGAGAATAAATCAGAGCATCCGTGAGGATGATACGTCTGTGGTATGCGAAGCCGTGAAGAGGTGCTTGCGTGGCACCGGTATCCATCACGCATGACACGACTTGCCACAACACTCTTCAAGAATTTTCTTGGGACAGATGTGAGCCGTGGCATGACGCATGCGTTGCTACCCAGCTCCGCGCACTTCGTACTCCCTGTTGGTGGGGAGAGTGAAAAAAATCTCGGTCGGGGGAGATTTTGCTGTGGACAAAAGCGGCTTGGAGGTGTACAATGAATCCCGGAAGGAGGAGTAGTAGAGGACTGCTCCGCGTCTAACGATATACCCCCTCACGTTATGCCATTCTTCAACACAGCCAAGAACAATACAAACAGTACAGACACTGATACACAGAAAGATACAGATTTTTCGCCCCCTGCTTCACCGTGGGCAACACCCGTGGGAGACAGCGCGGACACCGGGACAGATAATTATTTTACCGGGGCGGGGCAGGGAGCTTCGCCGTTCAGCGATGTGGGACCGCAGGCGGCGACCCCGGCGAACAGCAATGTGCTCAATTCCGATGTCACGGTGGTCGGAACCCTGCGTTTTATAGACGACTTACTTGTGGACGGGATTGTGGAGGGGGAGATCCTCTCCGAAGGGGTGCTCACGGTGGGGGCAAACGCCAAGATATCCGGCACGGAGAAGGACCAACCGGCAATACGGACGAAGAGTGCCATTATTCGTGGGCAGGTCATCGGCAGTGTTGTCGTCAGTGAACGCGTGGAGCTTGCATCGACAGCTGTCTTGCAGGGCGATATTACCGCCAGCAGTCTTTCCATCCAAGAGGGGGCGCAGATAGTCGGTCACGTCCAAGTGGGAGCCAGTATCGGCATAGAGTCGCCGGTTAAGGCGGTGGTTGTCGGAGCAAAGAAGCAGACGAAACCGAGCGAAAAGGGCAAGGAAGGCGATACGTCTAACCTCTTAGTATGAGCGAGGTGCGGCAAGCCGCATCGTCGGGGGCAGGCTACGACACCGTACCGTTGGAGTCCCCGGAGCTGTCCGGATACATGCCGCAGGGAAATCACGCACGCCGGGGGTTCTTCAATCCCGGCACGGTGCGGCGCGAGCCGCGCTTGGCGGTACCCATGCGCGAGGTGGTCTGCTACGAATGCGGCAGGAGCTGCAGCATACCCGTGGCGGCGTTGTCGGCTGCCTGCCCGCATTGTTTTGCGCACCTCAACGCCATGGACGTCACCGTTAAACCCGGAACGCGGCACTTGGATGTACGCACTCTGGGGGATGTGAAAATACCCGCCGGGGTGGAACTTTCGCGCTTGCGCGTGAGCTGCCGACACCTCACCTTGGCGGGGCGGGTGAGCGGGACTCTGCATAGCACGGGAACCCTCACCATGCAGGGGCAGGCGTTTGCGGACGGGCAGATTGAAGCGGTCCGGCTCATCGTTCGTGAGCGGGCGCATGCACAGGTACAGCCGGGTATTTCCTGCGACGAAGCCGAGCTGCACGGAGAACTCACCGGCTGCATTCACGCGCGGGGCGTGGTTCGAATTGCCTCGGGAGGAAAGTTGCTGGGCGAGTGCTGCAGCACGGAGCTGGAGATAGACCCCGGCGGAAAACACGAAGGCAAATTTGAAGTACGAGGTACGAAGTACGAAGTACGAAGTGGCAAAGCCGGGGAGGGCTGCATGTGACGAAGCCGTGCGCGTGTATATGGCAAGCGCGTGTGCGTAAAGAAGGTGTGTGGCAGGGAGTGGCGGAGCAGAACGGGCGTGTGAGACGACCATTTTTTGACTTGTGACTGAATTTGTAGCAACTTCCGCAGCACGACGGGTACTTACTCCGCACCTGTGTCGGTCGTATGCGTCGGGCAATTCTTTTGATGACTATCGCCCGGATTGTCGGTGCAACACAGATATGCGCCCCGTACCAAGACATCTCATCACACGCCCGCCTCTCCCCGGCTTCGCATACTTCATACTTTTCATTGGCTTTATACTTCCAAAATCATGGATATACGCATAACCGGTGCATCACAAAACACCCTGCGACACATCTCCCTTTCCCTGCCTTGGGGAAAGCTCATTGCGTTGGTGGGACCGAGTGGGTCCGGGAAGAGCTCCTTGGCGCACGACACGCTGTTTGCGGAGTCACGGCGGCGATTTTTGGAATGTCTGACGCCCGGGGCACGGCGCATGATGGCGAGGCAGCCCAAGCCGCAGGTGGAAAGCATAGAAGGATTGCCGCCCGCGCTGTGTTTGGAGCAGGGGTTGCCGCCCATCACATCCCGTTCCGTACTCGGTAGCATCACCGAGGTACTCGACTACCTGCGCATTGTGTACGCTGCCATCGGGACCCCGCACGACCCGGAGACGGGAGAACCCCTCACTCGACTCAGCCCGGATGAAATTGCCGCTACGCTCAGTGCTTTGCCGCTCGGCACGCGACTCACCCTCCTAGCCCCGCTGACGGGGAAAATAGGGCAGGGAGAGGGAGAAATCAGCACCCTGCAACTCCGAAAGTCCGGTTACCTGCGGGTGCGGGTGAATGGTATGCTCTGCGAGACGGATGATTTGGAGGCGACCCCGCCGCCGCAGGATGCAAGCATCGAGCTCGTCATCGACCGCTTGGTCGTGAAGCCGGAAAATGCTTCACGCATGGCAGATTCTCTGCAAAGTGCGCTCCGTCTCTTCCCGGATGAGGTGCGGGTGCTGGTACAGACCCCGGTGGATGAACGACCCCGGCTCGAGGCTTTCCACACACGCTATCGCAATGAGCGCACCGGCTTTACCCTGCCGGACCTCAGCCCTGAGCTCTTCTCCCCTTACTCCCCGCGCGGGGCTTGCCCGGTCTGTCAGGGGCGCGGTGTAATAGAAGCACACGGCGGGGAGCTGACGATGTGCACTGCCTGCGCGGGTATGCGCCTCAACCCTCTCGCACTCGCCGTCACCCTCCGCTTTGCGGGACGTGATTGCGGGATGGGCGACTTCTGCCGGTGCCGTGTAAGTGAGAATTTGAGTATGTTGGACACACTCGAAATTCCGGCAGTGTACGGGCGAGCCCTCCATCCGGCGTTGGAAGCCCTGCGCACTCGGCTCAGCTGTTTGGCGGAGCTCGGGCTCGGGTACCTGTCTGTTGACCGCCCTGCCTCCACCCTTTCCGGTGGGGAATTGCAGCGGGCGCGCCTAGCGGGGCAAATCGGCGGGGGACTCTCCGGGGTGCTCTACATTCTCGATGAACCTACCATCGGACTCCATCCATCCGAAACCCATCGCCTGATTACCGCTCTCAAAAAACTGCGGGATAAGGGCAATACCATCCTCGTGGTGGAGCATGATCCCGAGCTGCTGCGTGCGGCAGATTGGCTGGTGGAACTCGGTCCCGGGAGCGGTCCGAACGGTGGACGCATCTTAGCAGAGGGCACCTGTGAAGAGCTCATGCGCAACCCCCATTCCCCCACCGGCGATTGGCTGGCGGGGCGTCGCTCCTATGCTCGCCCGGAGCCCGTCTGCTCCGGCTCCCACGGTTGGCTCTCCCTCCGCCACGCGTCTGCTCACAACCTCAAAGACTTTGATTTTACCTTCCCGCTCGGTGCGTTTACCTGCCTCGCCGGTCCCGGCGGCTCCGGTAAAAGTACCCTCGTGCACGACTGTCTCCTACCTGCCCTGAAAACCGGTCAGGTCCAAGGAGGCGAGCATATCGAACGCGCTGTCGTGGTCGACCAAAGCCCCATCGGTTCCTCCCCTCGCTCAACTCCTGCGTCGGCGACGGGGCTGCTGGATGTGTTGCGCCCGCTGTACGCGCGCCTCCCCCTCTCCCGGTCTCGCGGTTATACGGCGGCGAGATTTTCGCTGAATGTGCGCGGCGGTCGCTGCGAACGCTGCGGCGGAACAGGTAGACTGCAGGTGGACATGCACTTCTTGGCTGACCTCTTCACCTCATGCGATGCCTGCCGGGGTGCTCGCTACAACCGCGAAACCCTCGAGGTCACTTGGCGTGGCAAGTCTATCGCCCAAGCCTTGGCTCTTTCGGTGGATGATGCCCTCGCCTTCTTTGCCAACATCCCCGCCGCCGCCTCTATTCTCCGTGCAATGAGCGACATCGGGCTCGGTTACCTTGCCCTTGATCGCGCAGCTGATACCCTTTCCGGCGGCGAAGCCCAGCGCGTGAAAATTGCCGGCTTCTTAGCAAAAGCAGCCCCCACTCGCTCCCCTCTCAGGGGCAAAGAGAAAAAGCTCCTCTTTATCCTCGATGAGCCCACCACCGGACTCCATTTCTCCGAGGTGGACCTCCTCCTGCGCGCCATCTACCGCCTCCGCGCCGCAGGTCATACTATCCTCTGCATCGAACACCACAGCGGTATGCTTTCCCGCGCCGACTACCTCGTCCATCTCGACCCAAACCACACATGATGCGAATAACTCCTTCACTTCGTACTTCCATTTCCCCGCGTCTTCCTGCCGCAAAGTTATCGCCCACCACGAAGCCTCTAATTCATTTGGGACAGGTGTGGTGCGTTGTTTGTATTTACTTGACAAACGGGAAGGTATGGTCTAGTTTAGCGGGAGCGATATGAAAGAGCAGATAGAACGAGTCAAGGCGGCGGCACTCAAGATGATAGCCGAGGCGGGCTGCGCAAAAGAGCTGGATGATGCCCGCGTATCTGTTTTCGGGAAAAAAGGCACACTGACGCAGGTGCAGCAGGGTATGCGGGATGTGCCGAAGGACGAGAAACCGGCTGTGGGGGCTCTGTTAAACGCGGCACGGGCGGATATTTCTGCGGCGATGGATGAGCGCAAGGCGCAACTGGAGAAAATGGCGGATGAGGCGTCCGTAGCCGGGGTTGACATCACCTTGCCGGGAGCCACACTTCCGACCGGGGGACTGCACCCCATCTCCCAAGTACGGGAAGAAGCTGTTCGGATTCTGCGGCGTATGGGTTTTTCGCTCGCAGATGGACCGGAAATAGAGGACGAATGGCACTGCTTCGATGCTCTCAATACCCCCGCCGACCACCCGGCTCGCAACGAAAAGGATACCTTCTATTTCGATAGCGGTAAACTCCTACGCACTCAGACGAGTACGGTGCAGGCTCGCGTCATGGAAAAGCAAGCCCCACCCGTGCGCGTCATTTGCCCGGGTTCTGCCTTTCGCCGCGATGCAATTGACGCCACTCACCTTTCCGCTTTCAACCAAATCGAAGGTCTTTACGTGGACAAGGCAGTCAGCGTCGGGGACCTCAAGGGGACTCTGGAATACTTCCTTAAGGCACTCTTCGGTGACACCACGGCGGTCCGTTTCCGCCCGCACTTCTTCCCGTTCACGGAACCGAGTTTCGAAATCGATGTGCTTTTACGGGCAACGGGTCAGGAACCCCGTTGGATCGAGATAGCGGGCTGCGGTATGGTCAACCCCGCTGTCTTCGAAAATATCGATCAGGCAACCGGCAAAGATTTATACCGTGGCTGCACGGGCTTCGCTTTCGGCATCGGTATGGAGCGTTTGGCCATGATCCGCTGGGGCATCCGCGACATCCGCCTCCTCATCGAAAACGACATTCGTTTCCTCGCTCAATTTCAATAATGTCACTCTGCGTTTCCAATGAATATCTCCAAAAATTGGCTTAGTGCTTACATTGACCTCGATGGTTTGTCCTCCGGCGAAATGGCAGACCTCCTGACCCACGCCGGTGTGGAGGTGGAAGCCTTGCATGAATGCGGTATCTCCTCCGACTCAGTCGTTGTCGCGCAGGTAATGCAAAAAACGCCGGTGGAAGGCAGCGACCACCTGAACGTATGCATGGTGGACACCGGCGAGGGTGCGGAACGTCAGATTGTCTGCGGCGCGCAAAACTACCAAGTAGGTGACAAGGTTCCCTGCGCGTTGCCGGGAGCGGTGCTGCCGGGCGGTTGGCAGATCAAGGAAAGCAAAATGATGGGACATGCCAGCTGCGGCATGCTGTGCGCCGCTTCCGAGCTCGGCTTGCCGGACAAGGAGCACGGGCTGTGGATTCTCCCGCAGGCGTACGCCGTCGGTACCCCCGTGCGTTCCTTTACACGCAGCGACTCGCTCTTTGAGCTCGAAATCACTCCGAATCGTCCGGACCTACTCAGCCACTGGGGAATGGCTCGTGAACTGGCGGGTATCACCGGTCGAGTCCTCAAGGATGACCCGGGTGCTTTTTTGCCGGAAACTCGCCCCGCCGGGGAGAGCATTCGTCTGTCTATCCCGGAAAAATGCCCGTACTACACCGTCACTCGGATCAGCGGCGTCAAGATTGCGCCCTCGCCGGATTGGTTGGCGGAGCGGCTGCTTGCCATCGGCTTGCACCCCATCAACAACGTGGTCGACATCACGAATTATTGCCTCTTTGAACTCGGGCATCCCCTGCATGCCTTTGATGCGGCACAAGTCCAAGGTGCCCTCGACATCCGACCGGCTCGCGAAGGTGAGTCGTTCACCAGCCTGATGGACGAAGTGTATGAGTTGCAGACCGATGATTTGCTCGTCTCGGATGCCACCGGCAACGCCTTAGCCCTCGCCGGGGTGATGGGCGGGAAGACATCCGGTGTTACCGAGCATACCACGGACATCCTGTTGGAATCCGCTTGGTTCCTGCCTTCTGCCGTGCGCCGGACGAGTCGCCGCCTCGGCTTAGGCTCTGATTCTTCTTACCGCTTCGAGCGCGGTGCCGCCGCGTGGAATGTGCTGCGTGCCGCCGGGCGTGCCGTTCAGCTCATCCTAGAATGCGCGGGGGGAACGGCTCAGCCCACCCTCGTGGCGGGGTGCGCCCCCTGCGTTGAACCGGTCTCCCGTCCGGAGCAAGCGACGGTCCTCTACCAAGGCTCGGATGCCAAAGTCTCCTTCCCCTTACCCCGCATTTATCTCGACTGGCAGGAGCTGGACGTGATGTGCGACGCAGCCATCCCCCACCCGGAAGCGGAGCGCATTTTGCGCAACCTCGGGTTGAATCAGCCCCAGCCGCAATTCTGGGACTGCCCACCGTGGCGTCTCGACCTCCATCGCAGCTGCGACTTGCTCGAAGAGGTGGTGCGCGTTTACGGCATCGACAACATTCCCGCCAAACGCACGTCCATCTACGTGCCGGAGAGCCCGCATGACCGTGCGCACGACTACAGGTGCCGCTTGTCCCACCTCCTAGCCGGGGCGGGGTTCCGCGAAGTCCAGACCTTCAAACTCATCGCCGAACAAAGTGTCGTCCCGACCATCGCGAGCGTACAAAACGCGCTGCCCATTAAGCCGCTCTTGCCCGGGGATGTCATCCGGGTGGCTCTGCCGCTTTCGGAAGACCACGCCGTCCTGCGTCCCTCCCTTGCCCCGGGGCTGCTGGCTGTGGCTGCCCGCAATATCAATCAGGGGACGGATGTGCTGCGCTTCTTCGAATGCGGTCGTGTCTTCCGCAATACGGGCGGCGGTAAGGGGAAGGACATCGAGTGCGAGGTGCTGGGCATTCTCATGGTCGGTAATCTCTCCCCCGCGAGTTGGGATAATCTCAGACCCCGCCCCGTTGCCCCCCGGCACCTGACTGCCGTGCTGGAGTCCTTGCTACCCAAGCTGCCCGTCAATGTGCTACCGGCTAAATTACAACGCCCATGCGCATCTATCACCGCTGATATCCTCGTGAACGGGCAAAGCTGCGGTCTCTTGGCTTGCGTAGCCCCCGGCACGTGTCGTTCCTTGGGTCTACCGACTGCCTGCTACTACGCCGAGCTCGACCTCCGCAAGCTTCAACAACTTACGACAGCTCCCTTCAAGGTGCAGGAGCTGCCGCTCTACCCCGGCTCCGGTCGCGATGTCTCCTTGGATGTTCCCGCCTCCATGCAGCACGCGGAAATACAGAAAGCCATTCTGGGGATCAAGCAAAAGCTACTCGTCAGCTGTCGACTCAAGGATGTCTACATCGATCCCACCGGAGAAAAACTGCCCCGCGACCGCAAAGCAATGACCTACAGTTTACTCTACCGCAATCCCGCTGCCACCCTTACCGCGCGGGAGGTGGATTCTGCCCACGGCGAGCTCCTCAAAGCCCTCGCCCTTAAACTCCCCAAAGCGAAATACCGCTGAAGCAGGAAGTCAATGGAAGTACTTCGTACCTCGTACTTCGTACTTCCATTTGCCTCGTACTTCCATTTGTGTATCTCATTCCAAATACGATACGCCTGGGAAAAGTCTTTCATCGCTCATTATAAGCGTATTCCATGCAAGAAACAAGAATTGTTATTCCTCCGCGATGCGACCGGTTTTTCCCCCCGCCTCGGACACAATTTACTTTTTTTTTAGCGTGAACGCAATTTTTTTCTTGCCCACTGCATTTGGAATGAGATATACTAGCGGGTGAAAAATGGGCGGGGAATTTCCGATCTCCCGGTCGGTAGTTGCTTTGCCCTCAACCCTTATCACCCAATCAAAGACTATGAAACTTCATCTTCCTCACGGTCTCCGCAAGGCTCTGCTGGCTTGCCTCGCTGCTCTGGCTCTGCCCGTTTCTCTGCCCACCACCCTCGGCTCGGCTTCAGGTTTCGCGGCTGTGTGGCTCATGGCGAGCCAACCGGTCCAAGCCGCCGAATCATCCCCCGCCCCGGAATTGACGGACGAGGAGGATGACGATGATGACCTGATGCTTATTGCTGAAGACGGCGGTGTTTCTTGGACCACGACTGACGCCTCAGCAACTCTTGATTGGAGCTCTAACCAATGGGATGGAGGCGAAACCTTTGCAGACACCAACGGCGTATCGTTCTTAGGCAAAGGAGGGACCGTTAATGTGGGGGCCCCCGTTACTGCCGGAACTCTCACGATCGGGGGCGCGACGGCGGGGAATGATGCTACTTTCACCCTCACTGCAGACGATGCGGCGGCAACGAACACGGTGACTGTGACAGGTGCCGTGACTCTCAATAACGGCTATGTGCTGAAGCTGGAGAACGTGAACCTCACTGTTGAAGGAGGACTCGGCTCTTCAGGTAACGTAAACGCAACCGCTTACGGAATGCTTATTGTGGGAACAGGTGCCACGGCGGACATTTCCGGCTCGATTAGGAGTGGCGTGTCAGTCGTGGTGCATCAGTTGAAAGTTGCCGGTGGCATATTGAATGTGGAGGAGAATACTACGTATGTGAACACCAGTGCGGGTGGAGTCGCCGCATCGACTGTAATGACTGAGGTGACCGATGGCGGTGTATTAGAAACGCAGGCTTTCGGCACGCCTCACTCCGTTTCGGTTACCGGGACCGACAGCACGATGACCGTGCATGGTAACGCTGCGCTTAACAACTACGCCGGTCTCACCATCAACGACGGAGGAGTCGTGACCATTGAGGGCAATTTGACCGGAAATCAGACGGCTAGCAAGTTGGTCGGCGTACTCTCGGTGGGAAGTGAGGATGGGGGGATCGGCACTTTGACGGTGAATGGCAATTTGGCGTGTAAGTCGGTATCGATGCAGGGGGAAGGGAGTACACTCACGGTGGGTGGTACGGTGAAGCTTTCGGAGGCGAGTACTCTGGGTGCGGGTGCGGTGATGAACGTGACGGGGTTGGGGAAGGTCACCGGTATTGCAAATCTCACCGGTGATGGGACACTCAACGTGGCGTTGTCGGCGGATGGGGAGACCTTGGCAGCGGCGACAACCTTGAATGTCAACACCACCATCTCCAAGGGAGAGGGGGTGGACGCCGCGAGTTTGGCATTCGGAGCGGGCACAATTGCCTTGGCGGAGGGCAAGTCTCTGACTATTGGCGGCGGTGTGACCGTGAATGTGGGTGCCACTGATCTCTTTACACTCCAAGGTTCCGGGGATGCGCAGGCGAAGATTGTGCTGGAGGAGGGAGCGGTGGTGAATGTCGGTGCTTCAATCGGCAACCTGAAGAGCGGCGGGGCTTGGCTCAACGTCACGGGCGAGGGAGAGGTGCGCCAAGAGATAGGTGGCAACATTGGGGCTACCGACATAACATTTGACGCTAATTACCGTATCAAGCGAACGGCGGCTGGGTCAACCTCCTTTGACAGCGCGACGTCAGTTTCTGTCCGAGACCTCATTCTCGAGGGGGGAGGATTGAATGCCAACAACCATACGAGACTTGATCTCCGTGGTTTGGTCTGCGAGGATGCCACAAAAGGCGTTGTCACAAACGGAACTTGGACGTTTAACATCGATGCGGAGGATTCGGAGAAGACTTTCGCCGGTACTTTCACGAGCACGAGTGCTACGGATGCTACCGGGGGGGCAAGCATTACCAAGCAGGGTGCGGGGACGCAGGTACTCGGTACCTTGGGCAATTTTTCATCGTTGAACGTGCAGGAGGGGAGAGTCAAGCTCAACGCACTGAATTTCACTGCGGCTTATTCCTCTACCATCACCCTCGCTTCCGGGGCTACGCTGGATATGAGCGGGGCGACCGGGTTTGCGGTCACCGGCACGGGCAAACTCACCATCAATGTGACCACAGAGGTTGCGGCGGGGGAGGACGGCGTCTTTGCGTCCGGCAGGCTCGTGCTGAGTTCCGATGTCATCGCCGCCCTAACTGCGCTTGGCAGTGACAGACTTACGCTCACTCTCTCCGGTCTGACTGCCGCCAGTTTTGACAATGACACCGCTTGGACCTGTGACCTGTTTGCGGGAACAGAACTCACGGCTGAGGATGCAACTGCTTTGGCTGAGTTCTTGGGGAAAGCGTTAGATCTCTCCGTGCTCGGCGGCGATAAAGCGGCAAAAGCCGGGATCGTCGTGGACACTAGGGGGCATGTCACCGTAGCCTTGGCGGGGAACGACCTCTCCATCGATGCATCCGGCAGCGATATCACGTGGAAAAACAACGGTGCCGGAATTTGGCACGACACCACAAACGATCAAGACAATGTGGTTTTCAAGAACAGGGACAATGTCACCTTCAGCGGTGAGCCGGGTGCGACCGTCACCATGGAGGGAGAACTCATCACGGGCGACTTCTCTGTCCATCTCGGTGATTGGAACTTCACAAATTCTGCGGACGGCGAGCATTCGCTCACCATACAAGGGGAACTCTCCGTTTCCGGCGCGGCTACGGTGACTTGGGGCAGCAATGTGACAGAACTCACCATTACCGGTGATAGCGTCCTCATGGATGCCGCCTCTTGGACGGGAGAGGAAATGGGAATAACCCTCGCCGACTCTCCTCTCGCAGAGGGGAAGCAAATTGAAATCAGCGGCAGCATGAAGGTGAAGAGTCTCGTGATGGCTGAGGGCAGCACGGAGGAGTCGCATGTGAAGATCTTTAAATCCCAAGGATTACTCGATGTAACTGACGCCTTGACCATCACCACCCTCGATGTAGGTGTGGAGGAGGATGCGGGATTCCTGCTGCCCGCTCAGGTGGCCGAGACCACGGCACAGGTCATCGCCGGTACCCTGACACTTACAGGGAGCGGTACATCCGCCGAGGAGCCGAAAGACGTACTCTACATCAGACCGGGCGGTGCGGTCACGGTCGACAAGTTGGTCAGCACCGGCGACAACGCGCGCATTACGGTGGACGGTGGCACGTTGGCTGTTGGGGAGGAACCGGGTGCTTCGGAAAATGTTCTACAAATGGTGCGGGACTCCGGGTTGCTCGATGTGAAAAACAATGGGTCGCTCGTAGTCTGGGGGAATATCAGTTCCACGGTAACCGATGATGATCACCAAGGTGTCAAGCTGTTTACGATGAGCGGTGATGAGACTGCGGTGGATGTCCACGGTTCGTTGTATACATACAACGCGACTGTAAATGGGGGACACTTGACCGTAGACGGGCGTATAGGCTTGAGTGATCCGGGTACAGAAGGTAATATCGCTCTGACCATTGATGGAGGTGCAATAGTGCAAGCCGGGATTGTGATGGGGCAGGGTGCAGGTCACGCTGACCGTATTCTTGTGGGGAACGCCGAAAACGGTACTGCGGGCATACTGACTGTGGGGTCAGCGGAAGCCATGCAAGGAGCCACGAGTGCGGTGGACGTACTCAAAACTCGCGGCATGAAGGTGCAGGCACAAGGCTCTGCGGTCACGGTGTGGGGTGATGTGAATGTTTATAAGAGCTTTGAAAGTGGCTTTGCCCTCATAGTCGATGGTGGTACTGTGGACATCAAGGGTGCTTTGCACGGGGACGGTGCCACCACAGCGTGCTCCGGCATCAGTGTTTCCAACAATGGGTCGCTTTCGGTGGATGGGAATGTGAACGTTAGCAAGGTGGATGTTGCGGGTACGATGACGGTCGGAGCGGCGGATGGACCGGCGGGTACAACAGTGTTGACGGTGACGGGAAATGTCAGTGTGACCGATGGGAGTTTCACGGTTAACGGGACGGTGAACGCTACCGGTGATTTCACGGTAAACAATGCGACAGCGGACGTCAAGGGCAAGTTGAGTCATGGCAACAGTGCCTTTGCCGGGAAGTTGACCGTGAGTAATGGGAGTACTGTAACTATCGGAGAGGGGGGAAACAAGGAGAATCCTACGCAGAAACAAGGGAGCGATAACGATGCATGGGTTGGTGGCACAGAGGTGAGTGGGGGTAGCAAGTTGACAATTTTCGGCAGTTTGGCCAATCATGATACCACGCACAACATAGATGTGACCGGGGGGTCCACTCTCGATGTTAAAGGGAATATTGCGAATACGTACAACTACAACAGCATCACGGGCACCCTGAACATCGGAGTGAGTGGAGAAGAGGTGTCAACCGGCACGGTTACGGTCGGTGGAGGTGTGTCCGTGAATGAGTTGAATATAGCGGGGCAGGGTAGTAGCTTGACCGTCGGCGGGCAGTTGTGGACAGGTGGCAATGGTTATGCTATAGACAGTATTGCAGCATCGGTCAGAAATGGCGGGAGCGTGGAAGTAGCGAGCTATTTGACAACGCGTTCTACCCTAGTAACGGGTGAAGGAAGCACGATGACGGTGAGTGGCGGTGCAGATCTCAGGAACTACGGGAAATTGATGGTGGACGATAACGCAGAGGTGACCATCAAAGGAAAATTGTACGGAAATAAAAGCAGTTCTGCCGGTGTGGTTCAAGTGGGGAGCCACGCTGACGATGGGACTACCAAGAGTGCCAAGTTGACTATCGGCACAGAAGGGGCGGACGGCGTCCAGCACGGAACCCAGCAAGTCCAAGTCTATGGCGCGGATTCTGTGTTTACGGTCTATGGCAACCTGACAGCAGACGGTACTACTGCGACGAACAGCAGCAGCACCAGTGCAACCACACCCGATGCGGATTCGGCGTTGAAGGTCATGTACGGGGCGAGCACATCGGTCTCCGGCAATCTCAAACTCGGGTACTCGGCGGGAGAGGATGCGCTCCTTCTCGGCGGGGCAGGGGCGGGTAACACCGGGACGTTGACGGTGGGGGGGACGTTGACAGCGGGGGATGTGACGATTACGGGGGAGGGGAGTTCGTTGACGGTGGGGGGAGCACTGACGGATGGCAGTATCACGGGGACATTCACGTTGGACGGCGGGAAATTTACCGGCAAGACGGCGGAGGGGTATACCCAAGACGTGGCATTGGATACGGGTGGCGGCACGCTGAAGGGCGCGGAAGGGGGGATGCTGGCGGCGGCACTGAACGGCACGGGCACGGGAACCTTGACGGCGCAGGGGACACTGACGCTGAGCGGCACGATTGGGGGACAGTTGCTGGTGGATGACGATGCTACGGTGAGTGCCACCGGATTGAGTGTGGGTGGAGTGAAAGGCGGGGCGGCGAACACCGGTAGCCTGAGTGGGAGCATCACGGTGACCGGGAACGGAGGTGACAACAGCTTCGGCGGTACGGTGAGTGATTTGGACATCACGGTGGGAAACGGCAGTACGGCGGCGAGTCAGGCGTTCACGGGCAGCGGCATTACAATCAGTTCCGCAGACGTGAAGGCACAGGGTACGTTGAGTCTCAGCGGCGGCACGGTAGATTCGTTGACTGATGCGGGGGCACTGGCGGTGACGGGAGAGGTTACACTGAAAAACTTAAAGGCGGTGGACGGAGGAACCATCACGGTGGGCGACTCCGGCAAGCTGTCGGTGACGACCGGGTGGACGGGAACGCTGACCAAGCTTACGTTGGGGAATGGGGCTACGCTGGATCTCAGTGGGTTGAACACAACAGTGGGCATCGGCACCTTGACGGGCAGCAACATCACGGATACAGCGACCATCGT
>CAYRJI010000044.1:0-16646 GCA_964424645.1 uncultured Akkermansia sp.
CCGGGGCACCACTCATTTCGAGACACACGCCGTAGCCCTCCTCGATGCCGAGGTCCTCTTTCGCCTTGTCGATCGAATCACCCTGCGCGACATTCACCGTGCGGTCGGCACCGAGAGTACGAGCTAGGTTGAGACGATAATCACTTAGGTCCGTGATGGTCACACTCTTTGCACCGGCTTTTTTGCAGACTGCCGCAGCCATGGAGCCGATGAGCCCGGCACCGGTGATGAGGACGTCCTCCCCGACAAGGTCCCATGAGAGAGCCGTATGCGTCGCATTGCCCAAAGGGTCAAGAATGGAGGCAATTTCCATGGGCATATCCTTGTGTATGCGGATGACATTGCTCTGCGGGATGGAAAGATACTCTGCGAAACAACCGGGACGGTTGACCCCAACCCCGCGTGTATTCGGACAAAGGTGAAAATTGCCCTTGCGACAATTATGGCAATGACCGCAAACGATGTGACCCTCGCCCGAAACGACCTCGCCCGGGTGAAACTCTGTCACGGCTGAGCCCACCTCCTCAATGATGCCGCAAAACTCATGCCCGACATGCATACCGACGGGAATGGTCTGCTGAGCCCACGGGTCCCAATTCCAAATGTGAAGGTCCGTGCCGCAGATGGCCGTCTTGTAAATCTTGATGAGGACGTCATTGGCACCCACCTCCGGCATAGGAACATCCAGCAATTCCAAACCCGGACCCGCGTGAGTTTTCACAAGAGCTTTCATGGAGGAAATGATACTCCCCCCTTCCCACAATGACAAGACCAAATTTGTTCACCATGGACGACAGACACGCCTGTCCCGAGGGGATGAGAAGCTCAGAGGAAAGCGATGACTTTGTCGCAGGAAGACACGAGGGAGACCAAGTACGAAGTGGCAAAGCTGCGGCGTGCGGTATGTGGTAAGGAGGAGGGAATGGTGGGGAAGTGCGCGTGTTACGGAATGGTAGGGCAGAGCAGGAGGGAGTGGCGAGGACGATGGAAAGCGAAAAGGAAGTGCGAAGTGAAGGAATTGGGTGCAACGAGGTTGCGCAAGTGAGTTCCGTGATGTGGCGAGGATCACCGCAGCGGGGCTGCGTTTTTGCGTTTCCACCACATCGGCTATAGGAAATCGTTTTTTCTCTTTTCCTCGCGTCCTTCGAGGTAATTGACGTTGCGACTAACACCGGCACCATAGGGGGAAGAAAGACGCACATCCGGCTCGGAGGGAAGGAGACGACCGGAACGGCGGCGAATCCAAAAAAAGCCGAACAGTAGGACGAGCAAACCGACGAGACCACCGACTACAGCGGCACCCTTGCGAAGCCACGGAGTGTCCCAAGCCAAACGCACCTCATCCATGAAAGAGACTTCTTCCGCGACGTCCTCCTCTTGCATCTCGATGGGGATGAGGGGTATCTGCACCTCTGATCGCTGCTCGAGCGGGGGGAGTTTTTGGGCAAGGGGCGCGAGACAGGAATGCAGCACTTGCACGGCTGCGAGTAGTCCGTCTGCCCCGCCGCCACGCAGCATAGCAGCATGTTGTGCCTTCTTGAGCCACGCGTGACGGTCCGCGTCCGCAACATCGATTTCATGGCACCCAAGCTCTATGCGGGGGGTGTCGTCCATGCTGTACATGAGCATGACCGAATACTCGCCCGGCGGTGCCACGAGACGCGCCAATGTGGCAGGGGCAAGTTCTATGGGTACCTCCTGTCCTCTGTTGAGAACAGCAACGAAGAAGTGGTAGCGTGAGCGTCCGTTGATTAAACGCAGGGCATACTCGATGTCAGCACGCTCCGGTTCGCGTAGCAAACCCTGCGGGTCAATGAGACTGTGGACACCGGGCTGTTTGTATTCCGGGAAAAAATTCTTGGGGATGCGAGAATCGGCGCGGGTGCCTTTTGATTGAGTTTTTCCGGGAGGGGCATCTGCACCGGCACCCAACATTTGGTAAACACCGGGCATTTCTCCGGCGAGCAGATGCCCTCTGTCTGCATCTGTCCACCTAGGAGCAGTGGTAAGCGAAGCCGCATTGCCGGATGTACTCGAGTGCGCACTTGGCGGAGTGGAAGCAGGCTTCGCGGGGGATACCACCTGTGAAACTGTGGGGGGTGTCGGCACAGTGGGTGACTCCTCATCCACCTCTTCTGCGGTATCTTCTTCCACTTCCTCTGCCGCATCATCGTCCGGCAAATCGGGCAGTACGGGGGCAGCAACCAAACCGGATGCCATGCTCAAACCGGCGAGTCCCACAAGCATAACCATCGGACCGAATCCCACACCCGACCTACGCATACGTCTGTTGACACCGTGGGAACGCGCAGCAAGTTGGCGCATGACTGCCCTCATCACTTTGCGCAGACCGACAGCCATGGCACGCTCGCGAAAATAGAGGCGAGCACTAATGATGGCACTGTTGATGCTATCGGGGTTAATGTAGGGGTCGAGCATGTAACCCCATGAAAAACAGGCGACTTCGAGTTGTACATCTAACACAAGCACAAGCATCCACTCCTGCTGGACGGGCGGCGGGTACGGGTGCACAGCATCGAGAACCATGCGACCGGTTCTTTCCCACCACTGCACGAATCTCGCGAGGCGGGATGGTTTATCCGGACGGGAACGACGCGGACCGCCCATCGCAAACTCAGCATCTTCTATGGCACGTGAGAGTTCTCGCTTCCCGAAAGAGGGATGATGGATGACAGCCTGATTGAGAACCCAGTGGGCATGGGCGCGAAAGTCTCTCAACTGTCCATGCGATGTGATATATATCCCCAGAGCAACGGGCGGGATGCGCCGCTCCCAATCTTGGAGGAGCTGCATGAGCTCCTTGCGCTCCGAGTGAGTGAGCACCCCGGCTTCATCGACCACGCGCGTAAACTCCACGGGACGATTCCCGAACACAGCCTGCGCCCGCCTCAGACTGTACCCACACACCGGACACTGCCTTTCAGCACCCGAATGAATGGTCGCGTAGCAACTGGGACATATCGGCACGCCACTCCTTATACCTTATTTTGGAGTACTCGTAAAGAAGAATCGCCCAACCTGACACAATATGAAGTACGAGGTACGAAGTATGCAAAGCCGGGGAGCGACGCTTGCGTGATGCCGGAGTTTGTCGCATGTTCACCGTCCGCGTGATTCCGCTGCCTGTCTCACGCACTCCACACACCACAGAGGTGCTTACCTCACGGATGCACGGATTTGTCCCACACACCTTTTCCCTGCACATCACCGCATCCTTACCCCTCCCGCCCCTCCCCGACCTTGCCACTTCGTACCTCGTACTTCCATTCCCCCGCGTTTTCCTGTCTCAAAGTCATCGCCCACCACGAAGCTCATATTTTTGGGGGGACAGATACGGTACGTGGTATGGGCGGCAGGATGGTATCCCTAGCGTGTTTGGCTTGTGCCAGCCATTGTTGCAGTTCCGCGCGCCGTCCTTCTCGCAAGAGACGGAGCACGGTTTGCAGGTCTCGGATACTCTGCTCGAGGTGCGGACAAACCGCTTCTGCATTCTGTGAAAGAATGTCAGCCCAGAGCTCCGGGGCTCCGTCGCTTACTCGCGTCGTGTCACGGAACCCGGTGGATGCCAACTGCCGAAGAGCATCCGGCGGCAGGGCTTCATCGGAAACAGCCGCACGAGCTGTCAGTGCTGAGAGAAGGTGCGGCGTATGGGAGATGGCTGCCACGAGACGATCGTGCAAGCGAGGTTCCGCCGTGACGGTCTTTGCCCCCAGCTGCTCCCAGAAGGAGATGAGACGCTGCACGACATCCTCGGTCACCCGGTGCTCATTGGTTATCACGACCATGGCACTGCGAAAGAGCTCGGCACGTGCATGTTCGATGCCCTGTTTTTCGGACCCCGCCATGGGGTGCGAGCCGAGAAAAAGATGACCGGCTGCGTGCAGGTAGTTGCCGACTCCGGCGTGGACATCGCCCTTGGTGGAGCCCACATCCGTGACGAGGGCATCCGGGACAAGTACCCCCCTGAATTGTCTCGCGAGCTCTAGGTAAGTCGGTGTCGGCGTAGCCAGTATGACCAGTGCCGCCCCGTCCACGACCTCAGGTAGGTTCTGCGAGCACACATCAGCCAAGTGGCGCGCCTCCGCGTACTCCAAGGGCTCCCTTCTGCGCGCCCAGAGCCGAATGCCCACCCCCGGCATAAACCGCCGGACTGCCATAGCGAGCGAGCCACCCAAGAGCCCGGGTCCCAAGATGGCAACATGGGGAAAGACGGGATTCCCGGGCATGCTCACGGCACGTAAAATTGGAAGTTTGTGCCGCGCACCTTGAGTTTTTTGCCGCTCGGATAGGGCTGATTTGTCTTCGGGTTGATGATGCGTATTTTTTTACTCGGGTCCAAGGGATTCCACACACGCGTGGGGTCTCCCTCCACCCTAGCAGCCGTCGGGATGGGTCCCGTGTTGGTTATCTGCTTGAGCTCGGTGGCAGGAGCACTCGGTGTCGCGGGAGCGGACGAAGCGGCAGGGGCGGATGGGGCAGCAGGAGGAGTCTCGACTGCCGGGGACGGCAGATTGATGACCGTCGGCTGCACAGGTTGTTCTACCGGCGCGGGTGCCGGTGCCGGTGCCGGCGTGGGTGTCGATGCCGGTGGTGCCGTTGGGGGCTTCGGTGCCGCAGAAACTGTCGGTGTCACGCGGGGCGTAGGCGTAGCGGTGGGCACCGCATCAGGACCCTTTGCCGGGGCTTTCGGTGGTGCCGGTGCCGAGGTCGTAATGTACGGCGAAGGCGCGGCTGTTTCTTCCCAAGTGGTCGTCTGTACGGGTTCTTCCTGTTTGGGCTGCTTCTTCGGGGGAACCGCGCGCGGATGATAAGGCATCTCGGGCAGGGGATCCGAATCAAAGACACAACCGGTGAGCCCGAGCACCGATATCCCGGCAAGCAAGGCAGTAAGATGGTGCGTAAAACTCGTCATACCATGAACATTCAAGCTTGCACCAAGCATAGTCGTATGCGCCCTGCTTGTCAACCAAAATCACGCCGAATTTGAAAATAGGCTTGACGCTGTGGATACGCCGTGATATAGGCGAACCGAGTTATGAGCGAGTCGGAAGTAGAGTTCATCGGGTGGAATAAATCAGCATTGGAGTTGGTGGCGGATAGGTTGTTCAATTTCGCGGAGAGAGAGCCGGATGCGTATCGGCGGGCAACGGTGGTCGTGCCGACGGCACAGAGCGGGCGACATCTGCGCGAGCGTATGGCGGAGAAAGCGGGGAAGCCCCTATTCATGCCGCATACGAAACTGCTCGGGCAGCTCATTGCCCCGGCGGACAAGCAGATTGCGAACGAGATCGAGACCTTGGCGGCATGGATGGAGGTACTCACAGCGGATGACACGACAGAAGACTTTCGGGAGTTTTTCCCGCGCCCGGAACGGGGAGAGCAAAGGCAAACGCAGACGTGGGCAGTCGCGACGGCGAATCGCCTGATGCAACTTCAATCGCAACTGGAACAGGCAGATATGAGCATCGCGGAGCTGCTGCGCCGCATAAGCGACTCTGAGGGTATGTCGACAGACTTGATGCAGCGTTGGAAGCCGCTGGAAAGTGATGAAACTAGGCGTTGGAATGTCGTACAGACTCTCTTCGACCGAGTGGATGAAAAACTGGAAAGCCGGGGACGTGTGCCGGGTCGGAAAGCACGTGAGCGTTTCATCGAGAACGCCGGAGCGCAGCCGTCCCCGCCGCTGATCCTAGCGTGCGTGCCGGAGCTTTCCGCACAGATACGTCGCTACCTGCGTAACTACGCCGGGCAGGTCAGGGTATGGGTCAATGCTCCGGAGGAGCTCAGGGATACCTTCGATGATTTCGGCTGCGCGAAGCTGGAATGCTGGGCGGAGCGTCTCCTGCCCCGTAAGCTCACAGAGGGGAAGGACATCATGATTACCAACTCCGCGCGGCAACTGGCAGAGGCAGCCATCCGCGAAGTCGCCCCGGAGAGAGGTTTGAGGGAGAGCGGTTTGCGCTCAGATGAGGTTATTTTAGGGGTCTGTGACGCGAGCTTTACTCCATCGCTGGTGACAGAGTTCGCCCGCAATGGGTGGCAGGTGAATGTGCCGGAAGGACGGGCTTTCCGAACCACGGACCTAGCGGCACTGCCCGGGCTGCTGGCGACTGCCTGCTGCGCCGAGGAGGGCTTACCTCTCTTCCTCATGGAGCCCGTGTTGCGCAATACGGCAATTCAACGCCTCGCGGGCGGAGAAAACTTTGATTCGTACGGCTTCAGCTCCTTGCTGGATAAACTGATTTCGTTTTACATACCCGGAGACCTGCAAAGGTTGGCGTCTCTGATGGATACCGACAAAAAGTTGCCCGGGAAGGGGCACGAGGCGGAGACCATCGGCAAACTACGCAAGCCGGAGTTTTATGAAGCCGTGATGTGGTTGCTGCGGTTTATCGCGCAGTGTAAAGATAATCTCGCGGAGGGACTGCGAACGCTGCAGGGTCGCCTTCGCGGGATCTACCCGACCGGTGAACTCGCTCAAGCGGCAGCGACGATGGCTCAACAGGTCGGACAACTCGCTCTCTTCCTCGAGCAGCATCCGTGCCCCCTGTCCCAAGCGTGGGTCCTCATCGAATCTACACTCAGCCAACAGACTACGCTGAAAAATGAGGACACACGGCGGGGGACTCACTTGGACGCGCTCGGGTGGCGAGAGTTGACCTATACCGACGGCAAACTCACGCTGCTCACGGGAATGCACGAACATTGTGTTCCGGAGGCTCTGCCGGAGGACCCTTTCCTGCCGGACTCACTGCGGGAGGCACTGGGCATGCCGTGCTCACGGGCGCGTGAGGCGCGGGATTGCTTCATGCTGTCCGCTCTCATGAGCCGACAGGCGAATACTCTGCGGATTATCCTTTCGCAGAGTTCGGCGGATGGCACAGGGACGCCAGTAGGTCCATCCCCACTCCTCTATCACTGCGGGAGGGACGCGCTGACCGAGCGGGTGAAGTATCTCTTCAAGGATCTGCCCGCCGAAGATACAAAAAATTACAGTGCAAACTGGGTCTTGGATGTGCAGGGGACAGTGCCCTCCCCCGGCGGAATGGAATGTGTGACAGAGCAGCTCACTCCTCACCGGAGAGACCCCTTCGTTAAACCCAACTGCTGCTTCGCTCCCTCGAAAATTACAGAGTTCCTGCGATGTCCCCTGCGTTTCTGGGCAAAATATGCCCTCGGTCTCTCGCCTTGGGATGTCTATCAGGAGGACAAAATAGAGGCAACCCCGGCGGAGTACGGCACACTCGTACACGCTGTGCTGGAATATATCGGTCGTACATTCAACAGACAGGAGAACCTCCTGTCCTCCGAACTCATGGAGGAGCGGGCGAAGGCAAAACTATGGAAGATAGCCGAGGAGCGGTATGGTCCCCAGCTGCCGTCCATGGTAAAAATTCAATTAAATCGGTTTGCTAAAAAAGGATTACCCGCTTTCCTGAAATGGCATCGAGATGAAATTTCTGAAGGTTGGGAATGCCGCGAGTGCGAGTACGAGGTATCGGACTGGAAGCTTAAGCTGCCGAACGGTACGTCGGTACCCGTCTCCATGAGAATTGACCGGATGGATTATCATCACGGCAATAAAAGGTGGCGAATTATTGACTATAAAACAAACGAGCACAAGCCGAAAGACGACCACTTGGAAAAAGTAGCGGAGCCGGAGCTGTTCACGGAATTGATGGGTGCGGACAAGTTCCCCTTGGAGGTTGACAGGGTAGACGGGAAAGAGGTCTTTTTCCGGTGGACAGATGCACAGCTGCCGATGTACGCCTATTGGTTGATGAATAATCCGCCCGAGGAAGCCCCCGGGGAACCGGTGTCTGTGCCGGAGGTCGGTTATTTCAACCTGCCGCAAGCCGGTGCCAAGAATACACCCAAGTACAATGCGTGGAAATTAGGAGGCGAGGAGATAGAACGAGCGATGACGTGTGTAAAAAATGCCGTCATATTGATGCGGGAAGGAAAATGTTTATACTCTGCTGAAATGTTTGGTTGTAAAGCATACAGACGCTTTTCCGAAACCGGTTATTATGAAGACCCGCGTCAACTCTTCCGGACTCTCCGCGCAAATGCCCCTGCGCAGACGGAATCTGACGATGAATGCGAATAGAAACTTTTAATGAAATATGAAATCTGTCACGAGTAACATTATTGCGGCATCGGCCGGTACGGGTAAAACCTACAAACTTGCATCCCGTTTTATTTCCTTGTTGGCACTCGGCTACGCCCCCGAGAGATTGATCGCCTTGACTTTCACCCGCAACGCGGCGGGCGAGTTTAAGAGAAAAATCCTGCAGGCACTTGCGGACGGAGCAGAGTCGGCAGCCGGAGCGGAATCTCTCAAACAACGTATCATTTCTACTCTGTCCGGCACAGATGTGCCCCTCTGTCCGGATGGTATACGGGAAGAGGAGTTGACCCAAGAGAGATTTTGTGAGCTGCTCAGCGAGCTCGTCCGCAAACTCTCTCACCTCCACCTCTGTACCTTGGATAGCTTCTTCTCGAAGTTGGTGAACACCAATTGCCTACGTCTCGGTTTCCCGGAGGTCTCTCTGATGTCGGAAGCGGAAGAGATGAAGATGCGGAAAGCCGCCCTGCGTGCCATGATCGACCAAGGGAGCAAACCGGAAAATGAAGGCGCTCTCCTCGATCTCTGCGAAAATATCTCTGAGGGAAGCAAAAAAACGATATTTTCTGTGTTGGAAAAGAATGTAGCGGAATTCTTTGCCCTCTACCGGGACACCGAAGTATCGGCACAGAACGTGTGGGGAAAAATCGATGTATTCGGTTTTGACGATGGGAGTGTGCTACGGGAACTTCAAAAAAACCGGGACTCCGCCTCCGAAAAACGCTATATCGAGGATTTGCTGGATAAGCGAAAGGAGGAAATAGAGGAAAAGGCGGAGGCTTTGCGTGGGAAGTACCCGGAGAAACTCAACGGAACTGCGGTGAATAGTTGTAAAGGTGTCGTGAATAAATTGCGATCCTACTATCGGGATGGCATACGGCCTGCCGACTTCATCGGCAAGTCCCTCGGTCCTTGCCTGTACGGAGGCCCCACCGGAGTCCGCGCTATCGACGAACTCATGCACCTCATCCGCTCAACCCGTGACACGGTGACGTGGATGCCCGTGGTCCGCAGAACACGGGCGATTCTGCGCTTGATGGAAAATTACGGGGAGCGTTACGACCGGGACGTCATGGCATCCGGGAAGTTGGTGTTCGACAATATGCCGAGGTTAGTGGCTGAGAAGCTGTTGAATGACGGCAACCCGGGAGCGGTATCGGACATAGCCTACCGACTGGACGGGCAGTTGGACCACTGGATGCTCGATGAATTTCAGGATACCTCCCCGGCGCAGTGGCGTGCTCTCAAAGTTTTACTCGAGGAAATACGCGACGAAGTAGCGCAGGACGAAGAACACCTGTGCGCGGAACGGAGCATCTTTGTAGTCGGGGACGAAAAGCAGAGTATTTACGCGTGGCGAGGAGCAACGCCGCAGCTCTTTTCGTACCTGAGGCGGGGCAAGGATGGTTGGCGTGCTCTGCAACCCTCGGAACAGTATGAGAGCTATCGAAGCACGGAGGCAATCATGGGGGAGGAAAAAGAGGTGAACGGGGTCCGCTACGGTTTCGTCAATGAGTTGTTTGAAAAGCTGTTTGACAGGTTTCCCCATCTGTCCGAAGGGGAGCAGCGCGAGGAGTTCTTTTCCCACTCTGTGGCAAAATGTAACGAGGGTAAACCGGGCTACGTGCGAGTGGAATCACCGGAAGCTCCGCAAGAAAGCACGGAAACTGTCCTAGAGACGATGTGTGCCCGAATGTTCGACATTCTGACCGAGGAGCTGAACTTTAAGGAAAGAAAAATTACGGTGGCAATACTGGTACGGAGTAATGATGACGTCCGTTCTATCTGTCAGCGGTTCCACAGTTGTCATCCGGATTTGCCCGTCATCTCGATGTCGGATGAAAAACTGAGTGGCTCCTCCTTGCTCGGGGAGTGTCTCCTGCACTTTTTCCGTTGGTTGCAGCACCCCACGAGTACGCATTGCCTCGCTATGGCTAAGTTGTCCCCGCTTCACGTTTCCGACAGGGAGGTGTCCGCCGGGAAGAACTCCGACAAAGGGGAATCCGGTCGGCTGTGGAAACGGTGGCGCGGAATATTGGAAGCGGAAGGCTATGCTCGGGTAGTACAGCTGCTTACGGATGGGTTGCAGGCACCCGAGGGTCCGGGAAGCGAAGAGATGACGGCGCACGATTGGCTGAACGAAGCCCGGGCATTTGACGCAGACGGAGGCACGCTCGATGATTGGCTCCTCCACATCGACAATCTCTCAACAAAGGCTCACCCCGCCGATGCCTGCATCCATGTGATGACCTTCCACAAGAGCAAGGGTTTGGGGTATGACGCAGTCTTTCTCCCGTTCAACGGTGCCAACGCCGTTTATAGCCGTGGGGTGTCCATTTTCAGGAAGGTGTTGCCCTACGAAAAAGACCGCGTGGAGGTCATCGGGATGGTGCTCAATCCCGGCGTGAACGATCGACATGTGCCGGAATCTCCGTACCGTAAGTTGATTGAGGGAGAAAGAGAAAAATTGATGAAGGAGGCTCTCCATGTGCTGTACGTGGCGGTAACCCGAGCAAAACGCGCAAATTATATCCTGTTGAATCCGAAGGTGAATGCCGGGTCTTATTCAAAACTCATCAGCGATGCCCTCGCGATGGATGATGCCTCGCGGATGCGCGAGTGGGGGGTGAAGGATTGGGTCACCGACATGCCGGTGCGGGAACCGGTGTCCAAGAAAGAGCAGATGCCGCTCATTCCACCGGTTGAACGCCGCAGGAAATCCGTTCCGTCCAAAGAGGCAGACTCCTCATCGGATGCCGGGTCGGGTGCATCCCCCGCGAATTTTGAAGCGGCGCAATTCGGGACAGATGTGCACGCGCTCTTCGAGCAAATTGAGTGGCTGGACGCTGCCCGGTTACCGGATTGGGTGGCGCACCCGCAATCGCCTGAAGAATGCGTGGTAGCGGCAGCTCTGAACGAGCCCTCAATCCGCGCCCTCTTTACCCGCCGCGAAGGTCTGTCTGTCTACAGGGAACAAGGTATCGAATCCATCCGCCGTCAAAACGGCGCAGACGTATGGGTCTCGGGCACCATCGATCGCCTCATCCTCACCGAAGTCGACGGTCAGGTCACCGATGCCCACGTCATTGACTTCAAGACGGATATCCGCCCCGATGCTCCCCCGGAGGAGCAATCCTCTCAGCTGCGGGAAAGGCACCGTGCGCAACTCAACGCATATTGCGAGCTCATCGCCCGGATATTCCCGGATGCCGTCGTCCATGCCACCATCGTTTCTTGCCCGAGAAACAGAGCCGAGCCCACTGCCCTACCCCTCTGAACTCTCTCTCATCCCTTTATTTTCACCGAACCTGCAGCAATCTTGCGGTTTGGCTCAGGTTTTGTCCGCTACATAGAGCGGGAAGAAGGAGGCGGGCAGCGAACGCATCGAACCGATCATGCCGTAGCTGTCGCCGAAAATCGTCAGATTGACGACCTCCTTTTGATCATGAAGCGCAAAAGCCGGACGCTGTTCCCCATCCACCGGCACAACACCGGTGGAGAACGAGAGTCTCTTCCACGCACGGCTCTTCTTCCAGCCCGCAATGCGTTCACAGATATAACGGAGGAAATCTACCTTCCCGACATAGCGGGCAACGCGTGTCGTCTCTGTCGTGTACACAAGCTCCTCTCGCAACCACGGTGCAAAGTCAAGCCATTTCCCACTCTCAAAAGACCGGCACATGAGTTCAGCAGCCTTAGCCTCGTCGAGCCTTTCTCGTCTCTCATGGGCAACATATCTCGGTAAAAAGGAATTCCCGTCCCGGAGGGGACAGAGTGCGACGGGAATGTTGTTGCGGACTCCGAGAATAGGTGGCTCAAGCTTCATATTCACCCTGTAGTGGTTATATTCCGGCACAAAATCCAGCATCACGTAGGCGTGGCATACGCACGCCCCTATGGCATAATTTTTTCGCAAATACTTCTTCATGTCGTCTTCATAGCCGATGAATGAGAAGTCCGGTCTGTGTCCGTTGATGAACGTATCTTGCAGCACCAGCACGCATTTTCCCGCCCGGTTCATGGCAATGATCGTCGGAACCGTGCGTGCAAAGTTATTTCTTACGACGTCTATTTCAATCGTCCAATCGGCGGCAGTGAAGGCTGCAGCCGCCACAGCCGCGCCTATCGAGTAGGGTGCTATCCTCTCGTACATTTCCTGTGCGTAGTCCCGGTCATATCTCATCCGCTTTTCCCCTCCCGGTGCGGGAGATTTATGCCACAACACCCTGCCTCCCAATGCTTCATCCGGCACCGCTTGGAGTATACCGCTCGTGCTGATGATGTCCCCCACATCCGGAGCATAATCGCCGAGCAGTTCGGGGCTAATGATGAGTTTGAGCACAACTTCATCGCCGCTTTCCATCACTTTAACGGTAGCCACGGTGTGCATTTGCGTGAATATTTTCTCCGTCGCGAGGGCAAGGATGCGCCCGATCATCACGGTACGCGGTTCCTCCCCGCCTTGGTACAGGTGGAGAAAGCCCTCCGACGAAACATTTTCAGCATAGCTCTTCGACAGCTCCTTCCCGTATTCCCGGCGATATTCTTTACGGACGGTTTCAAAGAATGCCTCGGGATTTGCCGTGACATGAGGTGGCAAGAGTGCTATGCGCTCCGCCACCATACTGAGACTCCACATGTAACGCAGCGGCATACGCAATTTAGTAGGCAGGGCTGCCGCATCCACAGATTCTGCGTACAGCACACTTCCGTGCTCTGTCATGAGCTCCACCCCGCCGCAGGTGGGCTCTTCCCCAATACGTCGTACGAGTTCGAGCTCAATGCGTGTCCCGTGTTCATAGTAAAAAAATGTGCGTACCACCTCGGGTCGCCTGTCTTCTTCCTGCGTGGTCAACAAGCACAAGTGCGGAAACATCATCCGGCAAATCAATGCCAGAGGGGGCTCTCTGAGTCTCCCCAATCCCTTGATGCGCGTGGCTGCCATCTGCCCCCACTCGCGTACGAGCGGCACGTAGTAGTGCACCAGTTTGTACTCAGAAAATCCACCAAGCAGTGCCCGAAATCGCGTCAACCGGGCGCATTTCTCCGGAGTAAAATACTGCTCGAGTTCTTTGTCCCCCCCCAACCATCCGTCCCTGCTCTTCAGTCGCACCGGTCGGTAAAGATAGAGCTTCCCGCTCTCTTCCAGCAACGCAGCGTAGTAGACATCTCGCCGGTCATTCATCATATCACACGCACTGCACTGTTCGTTGCTGATGGGCGCAAGTCCCATGTAACTCGTAACCTCGTTCTGTAGACAGATGTAGCAGGCTCTCCCCTCGCACATCGCCGTGTAATGCGGTCCGTAGGGTACTGTCTTCACCCTTACCGCGTTCATTTCGCTGAACCCGCACTCTTCCAAAGCAGACAGCAGCTCTCGCGCGTAGAGAGTAAGCTCCCCGCGAAATGTCTCCGGCGCATGCCCCACCTGCTCAACCTCTTCGGTGAGCAGGATCAGATTTTCATCCTCGCTTACTGACGTACCTTGAAACATGGAAGTATACTACGTGTCAATAGACTTCATGTATTGCCAATTCAGATACAAAAAATATGCCATAAGAACCGCCATGTAAATGTTTCTGTCGACCAAAAACCATACAAGCAGGATAGCCGACACCGCCATACCCACATGCGCAGTCAATCGGTCGTTTCTACTGATAAGACGTAACGCCTGCCCTCCATCCAGCGGAAATATGGGTACCAGATTGAACAGACTCCACCAAACACATACGAGAAACAGTATGTGAAATCCCAGAAATATCATCGGCGGTATTCCTCCCCTAAGCACAGGCATGCAAACGTGCTGCATCAGCCACGGATTCTCCCAAAAATCTATGAGCGGGGAAACTAGTGAAAAGAGTACCCCCGCCTGTACATCCCCGACAATCACCCCCAATACCACCCCGGCTACCACAGCCAACGCCAGCGAAGCACCCGGTCCTGCCAATACCATCAATACACGCCCGCGCCGCGTCGGCGGCAGATACTCACTCCTTGTCAACCCTCCGAGCGATGCTATTTGAATCACCGAGTCGCCTCCCCCGAGCGCGCGACATGTCAACGCATGCCCGTACTCGTGCACCAATAAGCAAAGCATGCCGGCGATTACAAAAAACGCCACCGCAAATATGCCGACCATGCCCCCGGGCGGGGATACCATGACTCCCAAAACAAGCAACACCAACCACGACGACGGATGTACGACTGTCGGTACCCCCGCCAATCGAAAGTAAATGCACCACGGGCTTATCCTCTCGTCTTGCATGCCTACATTATGCCCCTTCTTCCGCGCTCTTTCAACAGAAATTTGCATCATCACCCATTCTTCAAAAACCGTGGACATGCTTCCCTCTGCATGCAAAGGCACCAAACTAAACAAACTAATAGCGTAACTTTATGATATGGAACGTATATAAATATCTTTTATGAGATTGTCTCACACGACCAACCCGACTGTATCCGCAATGTTCCGGAGAGATGTCGAAAGAACTCGCTGCCTCCCACTCATACGTGTGTAACACGCACCTGCATCCCCTCCCCTTCCGCCGCACCAGCCCCGCAACTGCCTCCTGTGTGCAAAACATGCGATACCAACTGGTATGGCGGCAACTTGCAGAAATCTTCTCGGGTCAGATTCACCCCTAAACAACTCCGGCGGTTGGGTTCGAACCAACGACCTAGTGATTAACAGTCACCCGCTCTCCCGCTGAGCTACGCCGGATTGTAAAAAACTTCCCACACGGGAAAGCGCGCGTATGCTACACCGCTTTTTCCCCGGATGCAAGCCTTTTCTCTCGAAATCTGCAAAAAAATTGCCCCCTTCTCCCCCTACTGCGTTCTGACGACAGCGGGGTGGACTTCGGGAGAAATCCACCCCACGTCAACGAAGCGGACGAGGCTTGAACTCGCGACCTCAGCCGTGACAGGGCTGCGCTCTAACCAGAACTGAGCTACCGCTCCATCCACACCGCTTTGCAGCAAGCGCGGGCGCATTCTAGCAGAGAATTCACCCCTTGGCAAGCTTTTTTTGCGTCCCTTCCCCGGTTTTTTTCTTCGGCGCGCAGTCTGGGTGTGCTACGCGCCTAACGTGCTGATGGGTACCACGAGAACGCCATCTTTCCGCCGGTACGCGAAAGACCCCACACCGACGATGACCATCAGGAAGGAGGGAAGCGATGATAGCTTCGTGTCGACAGACTGTGAGAATTTTTTGAGGTTTGCCGCAGCCCGCTCCACACCGGCAAGTCCGAGCTTAACTTCTGCGAGTCCATACTTGCCATCGTGTAGGCGAAGTATTGCGTCTACCTCGAACCCATTCCTGTTGAGGTAGTGGTACACTTCGCCCTGCAATTTGCCCATGTAGACGCGCAAGTCCCGCATGACCATATTTTCGAAGAGCAACCCCATGGTACGCAAATCGTCGATGAGTTCCCGGGGACCCGCCCGAAGGGCTGCAACAGCTATCGATGGGTCCGTAAAATAACGGATCGGCGAAGTACGCAGGGTCGCACGCAACCGCAAACGGGGCGTCCAATTTTCCATTTCTTCGATGACAAATATGTTCTTCAGTGCTGATACGTAGGAAGAGACAGAATTGATGGACAGGGAAGCCCCACCGGATGCCCGCATGTCTGTCATGATCTTTTGAAGATCGGCGGGAGTTCCCACCAGCCGTGCATAGCACCGCATCAATGCTGCCGCATTGTCGACTTTCCGCTTTACTCCGTCTACACGAGATATATCGGCGTGAACGACCGCATCGAAGTAATCGTTCGCCTGCTGTAAAGCTGCGGAATTCGACATATCGACGGAAGCAGGCCAACCGCCGCGCGCTATGAGAAATGCCAGTTCTTCGAGCCCCATCTCACGTTCACCATGCACATTCTTCTCCCCGTCAAAGAGTCGCTTCAGTGAAACTTCGCCGGACGATTCCCCAGATTCGTACAAGGACATGGGACGCATCTTCATCCGCGATATCCGCCCTGCCCCGGAATGGTGCAGCAGCGACGGATCAGCCGGTACAGCGGATCCGGTCAGGAGAAATTGTCCCATCTCTCCACGATCATCTACCTCGAACCGCACTGCATCCCACATCGAGGGCTGGAGTTGCCATTCATCCAACAACACAGGCGTCTCCCCAGCCAATAAACGCCGAGGTGAAACCTCGAGTATGGACTGTATTTCCTGCTGTGCGTCCGGGTCGTTGAAGCGTATGACCTTTTTCGCCATTTGCGCAGCAGATGTCGTCTTTCCACACCATTTGGCACCCTCTACAAGTAATGCCCCAATATTTCCCAATCTCCGCCCCATTTCCTCATCCGAAAGTCGCGGTTTGTATGCCTTTTTTTTCATATCTCCTCCATATTCGCTTGTTACGTCATTATAAATTATTTCCGGAATATCGTCAAGCAAAATTGTGGACTTTGACGCAATTTTATTGGGTGAATTGTCGTGAGATTATTGGGTGAATTGTCGTGAGATTATTGGGTGAATTGTC
>CAYRJI010000045.1:0-15997 GCA_964424645.1 uncultured Akkermansia sp.
CCAAAGTGACCTTGCCGGGCACGTCCAAAGGGCGGGATAGGAGGTCCGCCGTGGGAAACGGGGGCACATCTTTACCCAGCAATGCCCCGTCCTTAAACGCGACTATCCGCCCGCTGCGCCCCATAGTGTATCGCTGCGATAATTTACTGAACGAGAGCTCGGCCTTCACCCGCACCTCACGCGGTCCCCGGAAGCCCAGTATGAGCAGCCCCGGCGCATCCTGTCGGTGTATGGCTACGTACTGCATGCCCGAGGAGGCTGCACCGAAGTCGGAACGCAGACAGAGCTCCTTCCCCGGCGTGTTCAGGCATTCCCGGAGTACTGCATCATCGCCTATCTGACTGAGGGCTCGCTTCGGCGTCGGCAGCCCGAATGTGATGTTCCCCTCGGCGTCAGTGACTTGCATCTCTTTGATGCTCATGTCATTGAACAGACCCGCTAAGGCTTCCTCGTCCTGAAGTATCCCCGGATTGAGGCGCATGATTTCCGATACTGCCCGCGTCCGCTCCAAAGCGGAAATGTCAGTGATGCTTTCGATGGTCGTCACATACTTGTCCGCCGCATTGAGCAGCTCCATCAAGTCATTCAGCCGTGCCGACATCACCTGCTCGGCTCGCCTCTCGGCATCCTCGGAGAATTGGAAATGCGAATACCCTATCGTCACAGCAAAAGCCATGCATACGAGCACCAATAACCATGCTAGAAATGTAATGCGCATGCCTCCGAAACTCCCCACATCTACCACAGTATCACCCCCTTTGCAAGACTAAAACCTGATATTTCACCGCACTCCCACCACACCTGTCCCAATAAAATTTTCGAGAAACGCCGCCATGCTAATCCCCACGCGGGTTACAGACGTTCTGTGCACCAAGGGGGCTTCAACTTCACGGGTGCCTTGATTTATTCCCCTCGCGTCGTTCCGTCTTTGCCTCCTTCCTACTCCTCTGCGCAACTCCGTTGCGCCTAGCTCCTTCACTTCGTACCTCGTGTTCGTACAGCGTGAAGAGATGCGCCACGCGTGCGGCATCATCCGCAAATTTGCGTCCATACGCGGCATCCACGGCAGCATCCAGTGCTTTGTGTGCGCGGCGGAGATCGAGCGGCATGAGGAGCGGGTCGTAGAGGTCAGCGAGGGTGCTGTTGGGGTAATTTGAACGGGCATCCAAGACGCCTTTCGCGCACGCTTCAATTTTTTCGCGCTGCGTGGTTGTGGGCGTGGGCCACGGGAAGTTGTTGTACACCACACCGGCGGAGTAGCGGTAGTCACTCTTCAAACGCCCGGCAACGGTGCGCATCCATGCCATGTGCATGGCGGAGGTGAGCACTCCGAAGTGGTAGAGGGTGGCGGAGGTGATGGTGAGCGTAGCATCACTCGCGATGACGGACGCGTCGCAAAATGTCATGGGTATATATTCGCGATTTTCGGAAGTTACTCGCGGCACGGCAAGATAGGTTCCACGCGGCATGTTTTCAACGTGGAACCGGCGGGGATTAGATGCTATGGCACGCGTCGGTGCACTCTTGCTTGCTGCTCGGTAGGCTCTCACTCGCTCTATGCGTTCCATGCAACGCGGCAGCTTTTTCAACTCTGTCGGTTCGGCATCCCCCAGCCACAAACAGTAGCGTTTCTCTCCGTGGAGCAGCTCGCGAGCTCCCAGCCATTGTCGGAAATACGGAGCCGCACCGGGCTCCTTCTCCAAAAAAACTTCTCTTTCCTTCGGGGTGAAAAGGTAATTCCCGTCATCGATAGGTTTGTTGCCGATACCCATCTCCGGCACATCGCAGAGCGGCTTACTCCGCTTCTCGATGAAAATGTTCGGCGCATCGGCGAGATAGCCGTTGATTTGTGATGCCGAGTGAGGGTTCCCTTCTTCATCGAAGATGGTACACTTGCCCGGCCTCTGTGCCGTCATGCCCACGATCACGCAGTGCACCGCCGCCACGTCCTCTGCCTCGTTCATCCACCTGAAGGAGCGGTAGGCGAAGTCGATGTGCGTGCCGTAGCGTTCCGTCAACGGTCGCCAGAGGAGCGCGACGGATTGACCCTGCACGATGGAGTTGGTGGCAACCAGCGCGGTGCGCGTGGCAGGGTCATCTTGCATGAGTTGCGCAGCACGAAGGAACCAAGCGGAAACATAGTCGAGGTCTCCGGCACCGCGAATCCCTCGACAAACGCGCAGAAGCCCGGCTTTTTGCTTCTTCTCCATGAAGCGAGCTCCCACGAAGGGCGGATTGCTGATGATGTAGTCGAGATGCCGCCCCGGCACGTTCTCCAGCCAATCGGTGGGGAGGGCATCGGCTTCGCGGATGTTGTCGTAGCTCTCCAGCGGCAGGAAGTCCGGCAGCTCTTTTGTCGTGAACTCCTGCGTCTTCTTCCACATCTGCGCGGCGGCTATCCAGAGTGCCGTTTTTGCCACGGCTACGGCGAAGTCGTTGATTTCTATCCCGTAGAATTGATTGATGGACACGAGCGCGCCGAGGTCGAGTGCCCCCTGCCCATCCGCGAGGTTCCGCAGAGCTTCATTCTCCAAACGCCGTAGCGAAATGAAGGTTTCGGTGAGAAAATTGCCGGAGCCACACGCGGGGTCGAGGAAGGTGAGGGACGCCAGCTTGGCGCAGTATGCCTTCAATTTCCGCGCCCGCGCGGTGCCGGACCTCTCTTTTTTCGCGAGGATGGCGGCAAGCTCCGCTTTCAGGTCATCGAGAAACAGCGGGTCAATGACCTTGTGGATGTTTTCCACCGAGGTATAGTGCATGCCTCCCATGCGCCGCGTTTTCGGGTTGATGGTGCTCTCGAAGAGTCCACCGAAAATGGTCGGCGAAATATCTGCCCAGTTGAACCCGGCGGCGGCTTCGTCCTCGATGAGCGCGCAGAGCTCAGCATCAAACAGCGGCATGTAGTCCTTCTCCACCCCCTCGAAGAGCCCGCCGTTCACGTGCGGGAAAGAAAGGAGTGCCGTGTCAAACGGATCGCGCTGCGCTGGCGGCACGTTGAGAGCACGGAACAGTTTGAGCACGAGAGCACTTTTGCCGGTCGCGTCTGACGCGCCGCGCAGGTAATCCATGAATTGTCCCTTGGCGAAGAGCCCCGCGTCATCGGCGTACAGACAAAACACCAGCCTCACGCAGAAGCGGTTGAGCTGCTGGAACACGCCATCGGTGAGTGGCTGCGGACAGCGGGCGAGCAGCGCGTTGTAAATCCGGCTGATAAGTTCTCCCGCTTGAATAGAAAGTTGCTTCTCCTTCTCGATGTGCGCGGTCTCAGAAACTCCTTCAGTGAGAAAGCGCAACGCGTAAACCTGTGCCGGAATTTCTTGCAGGGTGATGACAATGGGCTGCTCCTCCGGGTGCTCCCGATCCATGTCGTGGATACAGATTTCTCGGAAGTTGCAGGTGAGAATCCAGCGCGGGCGGCGGTTGAAGGGCAGGTTGTCCGCATACCTTTTCGCCTGTCGGTAGGGAGTGAGCACTGAGCCATCGGATTGCACCGCCTCTGCCGCGAGGTCGACATCCGCGCTCTTTTGCTCGATGAGCACACGCGGCTCAGGCAGGTAGGCATCGATGTAGCGGGTGGCACCATCGCATCTGACAGGGTATTCGAAGCGAATGACCTCGGTGGGTTGGTCAATACCGAGGACGTTGTGCAAGAGCTCCGTCCAAAACGCAGCCGTTTGCTGCTTCTCATTGCCGGGCTCGTGGAGCCACTTATCGGAAAAAGCAGCGACTGCGAGGGTGGAAGACGGCAATGCCATGATGCGGCAAGTGTAGCACAGGATAGCAGAAAACGCAAGTCAAGAGACGAACAGGAAGTACGAAGTCAACAGGAAGTACGAAGTGGCAAAGCCGGGGAGTGCGATGCGGGGTAACGCGATGCGAGCGTGTGTGGCAAGCGTGGTGGAGGTACGAAGTATTCAAGTTAGGCGCGGTGGGATTGCGTAAATGAGGGCGGGGAAAGCAAAGCGGAAACAATGGGATAAATGCATGATTACAGTCAAATTGAGAGAGACACTTGACTGAAATGTCGCATAAATGAGGCACACACGAGCGCGATGGGCAGTGATGTTGTGCGAATAACTAACCTGCGCAAAGCACCTCATACCCGTAGAGACGTACAAGTGTCGATGCAGCTTTATCCTTTACTGCCATAGCTCGATGATCTGCCGAGTGAGCTGTTCGATGCGAAGTTGGCGGGCGTAGAAAAGAAGGAGAGCGATATCGTGGGCGGAATCATCACGGAAAGCGCGGAGTGCTTTGACATAGACCTCACGTTCCATGCGCTTCCTCTGCGCGATACAATCGCAGATGGTCCGCTCCTTATCGTAGTGTGCCATGCGGTGTATACCGAAGGTGGTGTGAGTTACACCGAGACGCAGACTGTGTTGCGTCCGAAAGTATGCCCTGACAGGTGGATAGGGTTGGTTAAACTTGCTGCGCGTTGCATTGAGCGGAACAGCGAGATGCCACACGTTCGGTACTCGGTCGGTGTAGCCGTGTATATAAAGAGCACTGTGCATACAAATGATACCCTCCGGAAATATGCTACGGAGTAGTGCGTACTCATCCGGTCCTTCCTCTGCTACCCATTCATAATAACCGGGACGCGCCCGCAGAATGTCTCCGGACGCAACATAACGCTGTAGCACCCGTGAAGATATACCGGCTCGTACCAACTCCTTGTAGCGCATGACCCCGCCATGGCTGCGGAACAGAACCTCTAATTCACCTGACCTGTGCATTATTCTTCCCCAATGATACAGCGAAAAATTACCAATGCAAGCCAAAACGCACGATTTCAGTAAAAACAAGAGAACAACTTGACCGAAATACTGCGAAAATGACTCTCTCCCCACCGCCACCACACCTGTCCACAACTTCCCACCTCACAACCCCCACCTCAGCTTTGCCTACTCCGTACCTTGTACCCTGCCGCCAACTCCCGCTCCACCACACCCACCCCTCCCCGGCCCCGCAGCCAAATTCCGCGCAACCCCGTTGCGCCGAACTTCCATACTTCGTACTTCGTACTTCGTACTTCGTACTTAGCCTCTGCCCTGCCGCCTACGGTCGTTCTCCTTCTCCCCTTCCCGCTCGGCACCTCGTTCGCCCCACATCTTCCCCGCCCGTCTGTTGGAGCAAAACATCTATGCGGCGTTCATTCAGCGCAGGTTTCATGATTTCTCTGCCTATTTTCTCCGAGAAGTTCTTGAAAATAGAACACCATCTGCCAGAGCTTTATTTGGTGTCCGCATCCAACTCCATTGAGCCACGTAGCTGCCCACGGTGAATTTTCATCGTGGGTCAATTCCACTAACGCGGACGGCGTCAATCTTCCCAATAGTCCCATGACTTCATCCAGTACTTCCTTCCCGGAACTTCCACGTGAAATTACATCAGGCGATTCCAGATAATCACGAATGGGTGCCGTCCCGTACTTCTTAAGTTTTACGTACAAAGCGGGAACGACAGGTCCATACGTCCAAGCTTCAATAGGTGAATCAAAGAGTGGATGTTCAAGTCTCACCAACGCAAATCCTTGCGAGAAGTACATCAGCTTCTGCATCTTAAGATTGGTCATATCTTCTATCCCTTTCTCGCGTGCATAGCTTAATATATAATTCGCTACGGCTTCCACTGAATACATAGTATACGCCACTTTGCACATAGATCATCTCCTTTCCGTTTGTCCAGATCTTACCCGCCTCAGCTCGCTTCCCTCATCCACTCAATCATTTTTTCCCTCCCTCGTCAAGTTTTTTTCTGCGCATCGTAAAATAACCTACTTCGCACCTCATATCTCACACATGCCCCCGCTTCACCACATCCGCACCCTCCCCGGCTTCGCAGCCAAATTCCGCGCAACTCCGTTGCGCCTAACTTCCATACTTCGTACCCCGTACTTAGCCTCTTCCCTGCCGCCTACGGTCGTTCCCCTTCCCCCCTTCCCGCCCGGCACCTCTCTCTTCCTTCTCGCTCCTCCCTTCCTCCCCCCCCTCTTTCCCCTTCCCCACTTCCCGGCTTTGCATATTTTGTACTTCCTGTGTCTCACTCTTTCCTCTTTTCCCGGAAAGAGCCAATGCAGCACAATAGCAAACAAACTAATAACTGTGCCGGTGGTTGTACCGATTAACGTAAGGATGACAGCATCGCTCAATTTGAAAGAAGGAGCGAGCTGCCCCTCGGCAAAAAACGAAGAAAGAGTATAGCCTATAGCACCTCCAAAAAAAACACACAAAACAACACAAGGAACACTTCCTCCGCTACGCATAACACGCAGTTGAATATTTCGGTCTATCAACTCGACCCTTTCCCTCCAAGGACATCTGTATGCTTGTTTAAGATCCTTCCTATTGCGCTTATTACGACAGGCATGCCCCCACAAAGTCCCCACAACATACCCCAAAATCATACCCAAGGCGAGAGCAAAAAGGCGGATATTGACACACCCGGATGCAGAAGCACCGACCAAGTAGAGGAGGGCAAGAAGCCATATCCAAATCATCGAAAATATAGCCCACGAGAAACGAACTCGCATGACCGACACATATTCTTGCATGTAAGCCTCATGCATCATCCTGTGCCCCTCTGCCTTCCGGGTACTCGCTGCCACCGTCTCGTCCTCTGTAAGACGCCTTGCGGCGTCTTCCTCCTCAGCTTGTTCACGGGTTATCTCCTCGCAAGTACCTCTCGCAGATGCGCCTCGCAACCACCTCTCTACTCCTCTGTCTACAACAACATCCCCCTCCGATGCCTGCCTTCTCTCTGTACCCTCGTCCATTCCAAAAAAATACTTTACTCCGTTGCAACCTATTTACAACATCCTCTCCGGCATTGCAGCACGGGACACAATTCTCACAACCGTCTTGTTGGACAGGCACGTCATGCCTCTTGGGGCTGCTTCGGATAGAGAATATCCCGGAAGTATACTACCATTTGCCACAGACTAACCGGCGAATACTTGCCAAGTCGCCACGCCGCTGCCCACGGACTATCCCCTCTATGTGAAAGATTTACAAGTTGCATAGGTTGCAAGCCTCCCAGCGTCACCATGACTTCTTTTATGACTCGCATCTCCTCACTATTTTGTGGAACCTTATCCAATGCAACGAATTCATCAGTTATAGCCTTGTTCTCGTACCTCTTTGCTTCTGCGTAAAGCTCGGGTATAACCGGTCCGTACGTCCACGCCTGTATCTCCTCCGCAAATAGCGGATGATCCAGTCTCGCCAACGCCCACCCTTGCGCAAAATACACCAACTTCTGCAGCTTCAGATTGGTGATGGGTATCCCCTTCTCCTTCCCAATCTCCAAAATGCAGTTAGCCACGGCGTTTACACTATACACAGGATATGATACTCTGCACATGTCTCTTCCCCTCCTCTCGCACGTCCCCATTCCACCATACTTCCGACCATTTGTCAACCCCAAAATCAAACCCACTCTGTTCCAAATAAATTAAACGCTCAGAGTAAAGCGATAACATCATCGCGCGGCAACGCAGAAGTGATCAAGTACGTACTTCGTACTTAGCGACCGCCCTGCCCGGCACCCCCGTTCGCCCGCCAATTCCTTTTCGCCACACCCGCCCGCATTGCATCACCACGCATCGCCGTTCCCGCTTCGCCCCCACACCCCGCGCAACGGAGTTGCGCCGAATTTCTACTTCGTACTTCGTACCTCGTACTTCTTGTTGACCTCGTACTTCATATCGTGGGTTTTAGAACGAAAGCCTGAATCCGGTGCTGGCGTTGATGTTGGTGTAGTGGTCGCGGAACTCGGCGGAGCTGTCCACGAAGAATGTCGCCCCGCGTATCCCCAAGGAAACCGTGCAGCCCGCCCCGATTTCTATGCCGAATATCCCCGTCGGTCCACTCTCTACTTCGCGCGCCAAGTTGCCGTGCTTGAAGCGCACATTCGCGCGCCCGGTGTTGTGTCCCGTGTCCATCTTCAGCACCGCCCGTCCCTCGAACATCGAGGTGTGCCCGAATGCGTCATCCGAAATCACTCCCTGCAGTCGGCTTCCCAGCCCGAGGGTGAACAGATTGGTCTTCACCTCGTTGATATACAGCCCAGCATCGCTCCCCTTCTCCGTGTACGCGTTCACGTGCGCGTGGCGATACTGCAAGTTGAACAGCGGCTGCACCACAAAGGTTCCCGACTCATTGAGCTTCTTATTGTACGCCAATTCGTACTCAAAGCCCATCGCCATTCCCGTCGAGTTCCCGAAGGTCTTGTAGCTGCCCGCGTATTCGGCGGTCTCGTAGCTCACCGTGCGGTCCAGCGATACATCCACCGCTCCGATTGCCGACAGCAGGGTATGCGTCCACCTCCCGAGGTGCGTGCGCATGAAGCTGCTCAGGTAGACGAAGTCGATGTCGCCCTTGGCAAAATCCGCTCCGTCCGTCGTAATGTCATTGTACATGGCGGTGACAGCCAGCCCGAGCGTGGTGCGCGGTGACATCTCGTAGCCGCCACCCACGGTGCCGCCCCAGCCGATGAGTCTGTACCCCGGGCCCCAGCTCTCATGGTCGAGGTCGTGCCTCCCCATCTCGGCGTTGATCCACGCCTGCCACTTATTCTTATCCATCTCGAGGTTACCCCGGGGCTCACTGTTGCTGAGCATCGCCGCGCGACTGCGCAAGCTCTCCAGCTGCCTCTTCACATCCTCGATCATGGCTGCCGTGAGCGTGGATATCGAGCTCCCCGCCAAGGCTGCCAGCAAGCGATCCTCCTCCGTGGCTCCATCCTTGACTGCCTCAATCGCCTGCGCCAAGTCTCCTCCCCTCCCCTCCGGCGAGCTCAGGTAACCGCCCGCCATGGAATCCGGGTCATCCGCGTCCCACGCCAGTGCCGCCCCTGCCCGCACATTCTTGTGGTCACCCCACCGGAAGAACGGATTATCCTTGCGCTTCTCCAGCCCGATGTACCACTGCCCGACCCAATTCTCCGGGTTCTGCGGATTCCACTCTCTGCGCAGATACCCTTCGTAGTGCTTGGAGCCGACCCCCTCAAAGCCGAGGTCTACAAAGTCCTCCACGTTCTTGGACTCCGCGTTTGCCAAGTCGGGATTATTCAGCTCATTCCCGCCCTTTTCATTGAAGGTCAAGTCCAGCCAAATCCTACCCTTCTCGCCGTTGAGCCCCACCGTGAAACCCATCTTCTCCCCGTTGCTCTTATCCACCTGCACATCCCCGGCGACGTAGCTCTTCCCTTCGCCCTCGATCGTCAGGTTCCCGCCGCCCTGCACATCAATGTCCCCGAAGCGCATCTGCTTCTCATTCCTCGCCGCCTCCGTCTTCCCCAGCACCATCGTGCCTTTCCTCACGATGTCCAGATTCCACGCCCTCGCCGGGTCCGTTATCACGTCCTTCAGGTTCAACACCGCGCCATCCACAACTCCCAGAGTCGCGCTCCCGCGCTGCTGCTCCGTAGAAGCGAGCGTACCGTGGAAGTCCGAATCCGACCCGGTCACAGTCAGCCGCGCTTTATCCTCGCCCGAAAGCGTCCCATCGCCGACCAAACTGCCGACCCTGTTACCCGTGCTTCCCTGCAAGTCCACCTTGCCATCCCCCTGCACCGTCAATGTGCCCTCGGTATCCACCTTGGCACCCCCCTGCACCGTCAATAAACCATCGGGTACCGCCGCGGCATTCTCCGATGCCGCTTTCGCCGCGTCCTTCTGCTCCTCTTCCTCCTTCGACCTCTCTCCCACCGTCACATTCACACCCTCCACAGAGGATGCCCCCGCAAGCGTCAGCTCTGTCCCTCTCCCTTTGACCCAGAGTTCCCCGACCACTTTTTTGTCTTTTTCATCCTCCCCGCTTCCTTCCTCGGCGGCAGCCTTAATGTGCGTGTCTGCCAACGCTTTCTTGTCTGTTCTCCCGGAGTTATCGAAGGTGAGTACACTCTTCTCTCCGAGGGTAATATCACCGCCGATTCCCTCCTCCTCCACAATATCGTGGACTGTCGCGTCGGCTCCGTTCGTCAGACTCAACCCCGTCTTGCTTCCCGTGTCGGTGTTGCCTTCCGTCTTTCCGACATAGGCAAAGGTGAGGGTTTCCACCAAATTACCTTCCCTCGCATTCCCCTGCAGGGTGACCCCGCCGTCTACCAACTTCAGCACGCCCTGCACCCTGAGTCCGCCGCTGCCCTTCTCACTGCCGACCGTCAACTGCCCGGCTCCCTTCTTCACAAAGTCCACCGTCGCGTCCCCTTTGATGGTTCCTTCAAAGGTCGTATCCTGCCCGCGCACGTTGAACCCGTCTTCCGATTCAGTCTGTCCGTCGTGCACCGTGTGGTCGCCGTCCTCAACCGGCTTGTAGCCCGGTCCGTACGCCGTATCATCCTTCGACTCCCCCGCCGTGTTCACCAGCTCCACTGTCACGTGTTGCTCGTCGGCTGCTTTGTCTTCCTCGCTGCGCTCATCCTTCACCGACAACGTGGAACCCTCCAGCCCGATGAGGTTGCGCAGCGTCAGCTCCTTCCACAACGTACCGTTCGCGTCGAGCATGTGGTCATCCCCCGCCCTCTTACCGAAGTGTATCGTAAATTTCTGATCGTGGTCCACCACCACCGACTTCGAGCTCTCCAAGATTCCTCCGTCGGCACCCTCGTACAATCCCACGTACAGGTCATGCGGGCGGCTGCCGTAATCCCCACCCTCTGTATCATCCAAGATGAGGTACACATCCCTCGAGGTACCGGAGAGGGACAGGATGCCCTCATCGGCTTTCCAAGCATTCAGCGTGAAGCCCAACTCGTAGAGCAGGTCGCCGTAGCCATTGTCCTCCGTCAGGAGCCGCAGCAAGTGCCCGCCGTCAAATGTCTCCTCGTCAATTGTGCCGTTCTTCCCTTTCTCAATTCCCGTCAACGTCCCGTTTTCCACAATTTTCAGGTCGGTCACGTTGTCGTTCTCCTTGTTATGCTTCTTGAGTAAATCCACCAATCCCTTCGTGGTAAAGTCGAGCACCAGCCCCGTGTCCGGATTCTCCTTGTCCTCAGCATTCTGCGTGACCTTCAGGGTATGCTCTCCCTCGAACTCGATCATCGCGTCCGGGCTGCTGAAGTTATACTCATCGAACACCAACTTCACCTTGCGTTTCCCGGTATCGATGTTGCTGTCCACCCCGACGAGACGTCCGTGGCGAACTCTCTGCGCGTCCCCTTCCCCGACCGTACTCGTGCCGGTAATCGTGATGTCTCCCATGCCGGACTTGTCCACATCCATGCCCCACACATTGACCGTACCCTTGGCATCCACCGTGAGCTTGGAACCGTCCGTAGGCTTCTCGAATGTCCCCCCCTTGGTCAACTCACCCTCCACCAGCGTGAAGCTTCCACCGCCCTGCAACACCGTACCTGCCCACTCCGCATACTCGCCATCGAGGATGAAGTTCCCACTATTGTGGGTCTTTTCATCGTAGTAGGTGGTGAGTTTCCCCTTCGTGGTGCTCGCACCGGCTAGGGTAACATTGTAGTCCTCTCCTTCGGTACTCAAATCCTGTCCTCCGATGTTCGTGAGGTCGACCGTGTCACCGAGGTGACCACCCGTCTGGTCACCGACCACTCCCGTCAGAGTAATATCGGCATCCGCGTTCAGCTTAATCTCACCCGTCCCCGCCATCTTGAAATCGTACGTGTGGTCACCCTGCGCCGCGTCCGTCAGGTTCAGCGTCCAGATCGAACCGGACTCATCCTTGCTTCCCTCCGGTGCCGTACTCCACAACCCCGCCACAATCGTGCCGCCGAATCCCCTCAGAGCTCCGGTGTAGGTATGTTGGAAAGCGGTCTTCCCCGCGCTGTACGCGTTGGCGAGCACACCCGTACCCGTGAGCGGTCCGGAGAGTGCTATCTTCGCGTTGGGGTCTCCTTCTCCCACCTGCGCGTAGCCCCCCACCAAGTTTTCTGTACCGTCCGATACCTCAATCCCCTCCACGTTCACCGTCACGCTGCCGTCGGCTCCGGGTTGCGCCTGTTTATCGAAGGTCAGGGCGCGTCCGTGCAGCTCCAGCCGCGTTGCCGGAAGGTCCTTGTTATGCCCTGCCGCTGCCGCGTCTCGGAAGACCGCCGTGTCTTTGACCTCCGGATTCTCTCCTCTCCCGCTATTCCCCCGCAGCACGATCGTTCCGTCGTACCCGGAGTTATCGCCATTCACATTGTAACGCGCGTCGTCATCCTCGCAGCCGAGCACCACGCGACTCTCGGACTTGTCGCCGAGCCACTCCGTCCTCGGGGTGGAGGGGTCCGTCGCCGTGAAGGAGGACGCCACCTCTACGGTTTGCTTTTCGTCGCCCCACAGGTGCAGCGTACCGCCCTTGGCTATCACCAGTGCCCCCTCTAGGGTCACCTTCTCGGTGCCGAACGATTGCAGAGTCAACCGCCCTTCTCCCACGGAGATCGGACCGAACACCTTCGACATCTCCCCCGCGTTCCACCGCAGAGTCAGCCCGAAGCGTCCCGTCTTCTCCACTCCTCCCTGCCCCTCTTTCGTCGGTGCCAAGGCTCGCAACACGACATTTTGCTGCCCCTTCGGGGTAACATCTTTCCTCCCGATGACCACGTCCTTCTCCAAATCTTCTTTATCCTCACCCGCCGGAGAATGGTATACGTAGTCCGCACCGTGGATATCCTTCCCTTCCGCGATGGCGAGCTGCATGAACTCCGCGTAGGTCTTCCCCGCCTGTACCCTCAGCCGCCCATTCGCCTCCAAGAAGAGGTGTTGCGCAATATCCTCGGGTGTCTTCCAAACTTCCTTATTCTTAAAGAGCTCGCCGTCCCCCGCGTTCTCCCCCTCCTGCACCACCGTGCGACTCTCTCCGAAGCCCAGCAGCCCACCGCTCATTGCCACCTGCGTTTTCTCGGGTACCGCCGCCTCGTGTTCGATGAAGAACGCGCCGCTCTTTAATTCTACCTTCGGAATGCTCTTGTTCTTCATCTGCATGTGCAGCCTCCCGCCGTCTACCACAAATCTCTCTCCCGCCTCCATCTGTATACCACCGTCTCCTTCGCCATCTTGCACAAAGGTGTACTCCCCATCGTATGCGTAGACATTCCGTGGGTTCACGAGACCATCGACGTGCACCATGTGCCGCCGGTCACTCCCCTCATCGTCTCCAAGGAAGAACAAATTCTTATCCTTAGGTGCTAAGGTGTGCTTCAGCTCGAGCTGATCCCCGGGCCACCAGTTCTCCTTTACATCATCTCGCCAAATATCTTCCTGCGTCGTTCCATCTCCATGCCAGACTAGGTCATCGTCTTCATGCAATTGAGTTCTGTCAAATGTCCGCATAAGATTCAGGACAAGGCTATGTCCCTCCTCAATGACATCCAACTTCCCCTCGTAAATGAAGCCCGATTCACCTTCTTTATCCTGCCATGCCTGTGCCCATTCCGCAAGCCCGTCTCGCAGCCCCGCTTGGTCAAAATTCGCTACAGCAAGGTTGTTATTCTCCGCTTCTTCAGTAATCAAGTAATAAACCCCGTAGGATAGATTACTCCACGCGCCGCCGACCGGCGTCAGGTTCAGCGTTATCTGCCCCGCCCCGTGCTCGAACGTCTGCGTCCCGATGGCACTCATTAGCGATGAACCTTTGTAGACATCGCTCAGGGTCAGGGTCAATGAGCCCGTCAGCGTCATCTTGCCGCCGACATGCAGGTGCGACCCATTATTGAGTGTCACACCGGTCGTCGCGTCCGCGTTGCCGAAGGTATGCGTGCCACGCTGTATCAGTAAGTTATCTGCCTTTACCGACCCGGCATACTGGCTACCCGACCCGGCGGCACCGGTCAGCTCCAGCGTTCCGGCAGTCACCTGTGCTCCACCCGTCGTCCCCTGCAGCGATGGTGCCTTGAGGTAGCCTTTCCCTTGCACAGTACCATCCACCGTCAGGGCATTGCTCACCTCCGTCTGATCAGCCAAATCCAACTCACCACCCGCTTCTACCTTCGCCGACTTGAGTGTCTGCATGTTACCCGCACTCCCCGGTTTCGTAAATTCCTGTTTACCACCATTCGTCACCGTGAGGTCGAGGTTTTCAAAATCTCCGGCATATTCCCCTGCCCCGGTCACCGTCAGCGTGCCGCTCAAAGTAGCACCGGCATCATTGCCGTTCACTCCGCCCACGCTCAGGTTGTATGCGTTGAGCACGGTACCGGCTCCCAATTTCACCGCGCCCGCCGTCCTGCCGGTCAGATCAAATGTCCCCGAAAGAAGGTCCAACTGCCCGGCATTTGTGCCGCTCGTCAACTCCGCCTCCAGCTTCTTTGTGTCGCCGTTTGCCGTCAGGTTACCTCCGTCCGCGCCGACATGTAAGTCCTTAACCGCGCCGTGCGCCTCCAGTGAACCACCGCCCTCCAATGTCAGTGTCCCGGCGTAGTCGGTCTCCCCGCCTACCGTCAGTGAACCACCACTTCCGGTCACCGTTGTATCTCCCTTGCCGGTCAGAGTGCCGTCCACATTCATCGCCCCCTTCACCGTCAGTTCCCCCGCGTTCTTCAAATTACCACTCTTGCCCTCCTCGCTGCCCTCTGCTTTTTGTACATGCGTCTTCACGCTGAACTCGGCCGTCGCGGCTGAAGATATATCCAGATCACCTACGGTCAGAGTATTTTTCCCCGTATCACCGCCCTTGGCACTAAAGGTGTAATCTCCACCCGTGACACTCATCTTCCCCGCAACGATGTCCCCACTCACCTCCACATTCCAGTAGTTCGAGTTTACGTAGTAGTCCGTGAATCTGACATCCCGACGGGTTGAAAAATCCGCTCTATTTTCCGGCAAATCCCCCCCCCGCCCGAACCAGTCTCGGTGATCGCCGGTGGGGTCCGCACCATCCTTATCCGAACCACTCTGCCACACGCCATCTTCAGCCCTCCATGTCAATGCACCCTCGACATCATCGAGAGTCTGACCTTCCATCCAGTGCAAAATCCCTTCGTTGTCCAAGTAAACCTGACCTTCAACGTTCCCGTCCTTGTCCTTTATGATGCCGCTCGAATCACAAGTTTCGCCATCTTCATTCGTACCACCGGTAATTTCGAATTCCAACCCCTTGTAATCATGCCAATCGCAACCGTCATCCTCAAAGAAGAGGTGGTACTCACCGAACTCCCGCAATACATTATTGAACGCGTCCCACGAAAATTGCAAGGTAAAGGAATGCCCGCTCGCACTATCGACAGCAGGTTTCAGCCCACTCAGCCCACTCAAATACACCTTCGTCCCTTGGCTCTGATTCGTGAAATTAAAGTCCAGTGTGGTATTACCGGTGAGGGTAATATCACCCAACGCGTAATTCCTCTCGTCCAGCTCAAGAACTCCCTGCACACGCAAACTGGTCAGGCTACTGCCACCCATGTCACCGATATGTGTAGTCGGAACGTCAGCACACTGCGCGCACCCTCCCAGCACCAAGTTGCCGTTACCACCGTGCAGCGTGGTGAGCTCGCCGCCGTGCAGGAGCGTCAGGGTGCTGCTCCCGCCGCCCAGTGTCACCGCCTCAGTATCTTTCGTCAACGCCTGACTCACCGTCAGCTTGCCGGAGTGCACCGTGAGATTCTTCCCGGTGAAGCTGCCGCCTTTTTCCACATGCTTATCCCCCAGCGTAAAGCCCGGGTCCTCTGCGGCACTCCCGGTGTATTCGAAGTCCACGCTCACATCGCCGCTGAACTGTCCGGGTTGTTTCCCGTTGTAATTCAAAGAAACTGAGCTCCCCTCAGCACCGCTAATCTCGTTACCCGCGCCCCCGCTCAGGTCGCTCAGATTCAGCCTCGTCGCGCTCGCCTCAACACCCAGCACAACCTTCGACCCTGTCCCCTCAAAAGCCAGACCGCTCGCCGTGTTTTCCTCCCCCTTAAAGGTCAAAGTCGCTCCTTTTGCAGCCGTATCTTCCGACCCCACCGCCACCGCGCCGAGCCCCACCTGCTCTTGCGTAAGAGCCAGGTTCCCTTCATCCAGTGCCAACCCGGTGGAGTTCACAAAGAAACCGTCAAAGCTATC
>CAYRJI010000046.1:0-15810 GCA_964424645.1 uncultured Akkermansia sp.
AAGAAGCCGCCATCATTCGCGAGACACGGCTGAGTCTATGCCGGGTGACCGGGGCAAAACCCCTGCCCGCGCACGTGAAAGTGACGAGCCGGTGGGAGGACGTGACCGGAGCTGATCTGGTGATTGTGGTGGTGCCCAGCGTGGTGATGCGGAGCGTGGCGCAGAGCTTGGCACAGGTCAAGTTGGCGGAAGATGCCGTGGTAGTGAGCTGCACGAAGGGTATCGAGAAGGACAGCTGCATGCTGATGAGTCAGATACTCAGTGCTGCCTTACCGCAACCGGTGGGTGTGCTCTCCGGTCCGAACCACGCGGAGGACATCGTGCTGGAGCTGCCGAGCCTCACCCTCGTCGGCTTCGAAGATATCGACTTGGCGACCGCCGTCCAGCAGCGTCTGAGCACCCCATTCCTGCGAATCTACACCAGCACGGACATCGTGAGCATGCAGCTGGGAGGCGCGGTCAAAAACGTGTTTGCGCTTGCCGGGGGAATCTGCGCGGGATTGGGGCTGGGAGACAACGCGCGCGCTGCCCTAGCCACACGGGGTTTGGCGGAAATGACCCGGCTCGGCATGGCGCGGGGAGGGAGCATGGAAACCTTCATGGGGCTTTCCGGCATGGGAGACTTGGTCGTGACCTGTTACTCCGAGCACAGCCGCAACCTGACAGCCGGGCGTCTCATTGCCAAGGGTGTGCCGGTCGGGGAATGCCAGCAACGCGTCGGGCAGGTGGTGGAGGGGATTCCCAACACACTGTCGACTTACCAGCTGGCGCGGCGACTCGGGGTGCGGACGCCTATCACCGACGCCATGTACGAAATACTGTACCGTGGAAAGCCCGCGCAGCTTGCCCTGCACGAGCTCATGACCAGAGACCTACGCGAAGAAAAACCGACCGAATAAACGAGATGACCGCCCCGCAACAAAACGGAAACGACGTCGTGCCGCAAAAATCGCTCTGGCTGGCGGAGGTATGGCAGAAGAATCGAGAGCGAATCATTCGAATGCTCGATGGACGGATTCCCGAGACACTCCGGCGGCGGATGAGCGTGGAGGACGTGGCACAGGAAGCCTACCTCACCTGCGGGCGGCGTTTGGACTACCTATGGGAACCCGGAAAGGTGCCCGTGTATGTAAAAATTCGGAAGTTAGTACTCCAAACACTGACAGATATCGAGCGCAAACATCTCGGTGCGGGCAAACGCGATGCGATGAGGGAGGTGGAAGTCGCAACAACCGCCCCCGATGGCACAGAGTACACGGACGCTTGGGCGCAATTTGCCGATACCATCTCCAGTCCGCGCACTCACTTGGAAAGGTTGGAGCGACAAGCCACCACGCGCCGCGTGCTCACCCAATTGCCGAAAATTGACCGGGAAATCCTCGAATTGCGGCATTTTGAAGAGCTGAGTAACATGGAATGTGCCGCCGTGCTCGAAGTTACGCAGAAGACCGCCAGTATACGTTACATGCGTGCACTGAGGCGTTTTCGTGATTTACTCCTGCGGGAAGAAGGACACCTGTAAGGTGCACAGCCTATCGCCGTCGCCATGCAAGCAGACGACCTGAAGGAAGAAGAGCTCGCCGAGCTCACGGACAACTACTTGGAGCTCCTGCGCAAGGGGGAGAAGCTCTCTCCCGAGGAGTATGCGGGGCAGCACCCGGAGCTCCGGGGGGAACTGCTCGCCCTACTGCCCTCCCTCGTGCAGATGGAAGAAGTGGGTAAGAGCAGCCGACCGAAAGCCCCGAGCAGCTTTGCCTACCCGGAAGTACTGGGTGACTACCACTTGGAGGAAAGGCTGGGCAGCGGGGGCATGGGGACGGTGTTTCGCGCCACTCAGGAAAGTTTGCAGCGCGAGGTTGCCGTCAAGATTCTCTCTCCTTCGTGGAGCTCAGATGCCCACCACAGTGAAGCGTTCGAAAATGAATCGAAGTTGATAGCCGGGCTGAGGCACACCAATATCGTGGAAGTTTTCGGCGCGGGCAAGGAGGGACCATGGCGGTACTACGTGATGGGGCTCGTGCGGGGACAGGGCTTGAAGGCGGGCAACCTGCGGCGCGCCTTTCCCGATGAACCTTACCTGCGGGCGGTGGCTCGCGTGGGGGTCCAAGCGGCAGAAGCTTTAGCTTTTGCTCACGCTCACGGTGTGCTGCACCGCGACGTTAAACCGGGAAATCTCCTGCTGGACGATGAGGGAACCGTGCACGTGAGTGACTTCGGGTTGGCGACCGTACTCAACGCCGGGGAAGAAGCACCGTTGGTCACGCAAACGCACGACGGAACCCTGCGTTATATGCCCCCGGAGAGGCTGCTGCGCGGTGAAAACTCATTTGCGGGCGACCAATATAGTCTGGGGCTTACTCTCTACGAACTCATCACGCGCCGCCCCGTGTTCCGTGAATCAGAGCCGGGCAATCTCGTGCGCCATATCTGCTCATCCCCCTTGCCCCCTCTCAAGGGCGTCGGCGAACTGGGTGCCATCATCAACAAGAGCATCTCCTTTCACCCGTCCGACCGCTACCATTCCATGGCAGAAATGGCGGAGGACCTGCACCGTTTCTTGGATGGAGAACCTGTACGGGCGCGCCCGGCGAGTCGTCTGCGTCGCTACGTCATGTGGGTGCGTCGCAAACCCGCCATCGCCGCTTGGAGTCACGCAGCCGCCCTCTTTTTGCTTCTCTTTTGTGCCACGATGATCACCTCCTACGTGCACGTCAATGCCTTGTGGAAAAGCGAGAATGAGCAGCGACTCCTCGCGGAGCGCAACGAGCAGATAGCCGATGCCTCCCTGCAACGCATTTTCACCGGCATGGTCGGCAAAAGCACGGGTGACGATGACTTCCCTCCGCCTTCACGGGCAGGTGCGCGTCTCATTCAGGACCTCTTGCCCTACTACGAACAGATCGTAGCCGGTGCACAGAGCGGAAGTGCCAAAATGGCAGAAGCATGCAGTACTCTCGCCACCATTGCCTTGCAGACAGGTGATTACACGACGGCAGAGACTTATTATCGCCGCGCGGCGGAGCACCTTCCCCCCTTCTCTGCCAAGCGAATTCAAGCATACAACGGACTGGCTGCTACCCTTTATTCGCAGGAGAAGGCAGATGGGTCGCGACCGCGCCGTGAAGAAGCCTACTCCATGCTGCTCCGCGTGATCGAGGAGTGTTTGCCGCACGCCGACACGGATGCTCAGTCGGAGCTCGTGCAGAGCTATCTCCTGTTGGCTCGGCACTGTGCCCCCTGCAGCTGCGGCGAAAAGGAGGAATGTGAGCACGCGACGCCGGGTCGTAACGTGCTGCTGGCACGTGCTGCCGGGGTGCTGAACAAGGTCCTGCTCGTGCGCTCGGATGAGACAAAAACCCAGCTGCAGCGCGTGGAGCTCCTCGCCCTCGCCCACTCCGATGAGTTGCGAAAAACCCTAGCTCCCCACGGGGAACAACCCCTAGATATTCTGGACTCTATGCTCAAACGCGACCCTGACTCGGAGGAGCTGCGGCGCATGTACCTGCGGCTCTCGGCTCGCCGTGAATCTCCCGGTCATCGCACTACCGACCTGCCCCGCGCATTGGACTACGCTCAGTCCCTCTTGGCGGATCACCCGGAGGACAGTGAAGCCATCCTGCTCTACTTTGCCGTACGTGACCGCTACACCCGAACTCTGCGTCTCGCGGGTAACGTGGACGAGGCCAACAAGGAGGGGGAGCGCACCCTAGGGGTACTTTCTTTCCTTACTGCTCGCGCGGACTTTTCTCAAAAAACGCGCGAACGTCTCATCGTGCTCGTCGCTAGGCAGCCGCACCGTGAAGAAGACCGTGCGCGTCGCGAGGAGGAGCTCCGTACCCTGCTGAAGGATTACGACAAACGCCGCTTCCACAACCTCCGCCTACGCCTCCAACGTATACGTCTTAACGCGTCACCCCGCAGTGCCTCCCCCGACACACCAAACCTGTCCCAAACAAATTAAACACTCAGAGCAGAGCGGCGGCTTGGTCGTGGGCAAATGAGGGAGTGATCGAACACGAGGTACGCAGTATGCGAAGCAGGGGAACAACGTACCTCATTTTCTCAGGACGGATTTTCCCTCGGGTCGCGGAGAATTTTGCGCGCCAAGGGGATGATGTCGCCGGTGGGTTTGAGGAGGAGGGGAATACAGGCGGTGGGGAAGCGGCATTCGAATGCCTGAAGTTCAGCATCGTCACTGAGACGCACAACGATGCGCTCTCCGTTGTTCGTGACGACAGTTTCACGGACAACCTGCTGTGAAGAACCCTCAGTGCCTCTACGGAAAAAAGCTTCCCATCGCGGCATATAGTAGTAGCGTACCATCTCGGAAAACTGACGGTGCGCGTAATCGCTCAGCGGAGAAACATTCGGGGTCCAAGTGGTGATGAGGCGGCGAAGATTGCGTGTCATTTCACCGGGGGAGTCGGCTTCGCGGGCGGCAGCTCCCTGCAGAAATGTGCCGAGTAAGAAGTCCTCATGCGTGGCAAGCACGTCCGCCAAAAGTGGGAAAAGTGCCATAAAGTCAGCCGCGCGAGCAGCGTACACAGTGGGATTTCCCTGAGCAGCCTTGCAGAGCGGCAAGAGAGCTCGGGCACGCTCCGCCAGCACCTGACGGCATACATCTGCCAGATCATAGCGAAAACAACTATTCTGCAGCAGAGAGGGGTCATTCTCCGCCGCCTCGAGCATCAGGGAACCCGCACGGGTCACATTCTGCGGGTCATAAAATACATCCGAACTGCTCCATGTCGAAACCTGCTGCACATCGAGACACGGACGCGCGCAGAGGATGTTTTCCGGACCACCCTCGCGTTCACCGTTGGGGGAATACACGCTACTTGCCAAGAGTTCCAGAGCCTGCACGAGGCGAGCATCTTTGCTCCCGTAGCGTGAGAGCACCAAGCGTGAGAGAAAGGACTTACGATCAATAACAGAACGATTGTTGATGCGCTCATAGAAGAGCTCATAATAGATGGGGTTGGTTTCCAGACCCTCCGAAAGCAAGCCGAAGCCGGATGCCCCACCGGCGTTGCCCGATGCTTTTTCCAGCACACCGAAGCCGCCGAAAAGCCCCTGATTTCCGCCGAAGTTCGCGAGTTCGCACCACACGTAGCGGCGTCCGCAAAAGTCGCGCGCCATCGGAAGGTCAGCAGACAAATCCTTCTCGAGGGACAAAATCACCGTGTGTTCAGGTTGTGTACCCTCCAGCAACTCCGGTGCCGGATTCCCCGCCCATGCTTGAATAAACCACGTTGACCCCGGAGAATAACACTGCATCGCACGCTGAACGGCACGGGCGCAGGCAGTGAGATCCACCCCATCCGGGAGGTCGCCCTCGTGGAAGAGATCGCCGCAGAAAGCACGGGCGCGAAAGCCGTACACCCGCTCCAGATTCCTGTACCATGCCGCCGCCAAGGTGGGAAAAGTCGGCGCATCCGGACGCAGCACGGTGGGTCGCATGTAATCTGTAACCCATTGACCTTGTGGAAGGAGGTACTCTGAAAAGCGCGTGAAATCGTGGGGGACAAAGCCGACATACCCCTGGAGGACGGGCTCCAGCCCGAGTTCACGCAGCCGCGCCGTGATAGCTCGCCCCAGAGACGCTTCTTTTGCAATCAACGAGGCGGAGACCGGTCCGCCCTCGCCTTCCAAATTCCCCATGTGCCACCATGCCGCATAGCAGGGATTCGCAATGAAGGAAGGAGCGGAAGATGCTGCCCCGATGTCATTCAGGAAACCACGCCAGACCTCCTCCATGCCCGAAGTAACCAACACGTAACGGAACCCATTGAGGGCGAGTCGGTCAATTTGCTTCATCCACATCTCCTGAGTCCAGTGCGTGCCGGTGTAACTGAGTGCCGTGTAGTTAAAAGCAAAGTTCAGCGGCAATGTCTCCGGAACATCCACCGGTGCCTGAGGAACCACAAAATGAGCAGCACTTCGATTATCGCCGTTCCACGAAAGATGCACGAGAGCCAATGTGCGCAGGTAATACCCGTATGCGCGGGCACACTCTCGCACACCGGACGCGCAGATGCAAATACCCTGCCCCTGTCCGCGAATAACCGGATGCGACTGCGTCGCATGTACCTCGAAGTGCACTCGGTCGGCATACTCCGGTGTCACACGCTGCACGAGTGCCTCCAAAACCTTCTGCGCATCCTCCTCTGCCTCTACCCGTCCCACGATAAACAAAATTACGGACAGCACCAACCAGAGTCCCCCCCAAGCAGAACTCCTGCCGAGGTAGGCACGGTTGAGTCGAGTATGCCTTACTTCCAAGAGCGGACGTTGGAGATGTTGTCTTCGTTTTTTCCGACATTGGAGAGACCGTTCCCTTCACCGTCGGGTCCCTTGGTAAAGATGTCGAAGAAAGGATTAATCCCCTTGCCCGTTTTGCCGTCGGGATTGGTCACCTCATAGCCTTGGCGGTAACGGTAAGTACCTCCCCACGGGTCGATGAGGACGTAAACCTTTTTGCTCTTTTTACGCCCGGGTGCGCGCACCTTTTTTCTGATGGCGGGGATACCGTTCGCAACCTCACGCTCCTGCTTGGAAGCGGACATGGGAACGATGGACTCGCAATACGGAATGAGTGTCTCACTCGTCTGCTTATCTATATCCGGTTCGCCGTCGCCGTCAGCATCACAATACAGAGCCGAATAAAGCACCCAAGAACTCCACTCATCGCCCATACCCTCGGGCATCACATCCCCGCGATCGGCGCGAAAACGTTCCATCCCCTCCTCCATCTGTGCCACTTGGAGCTCTGCCGTTTTATTCATCTGGCGATTATTCACCACGCCCTTGGCTACCCACCCCATGGTACCCAAGATAGCCAGAATGGCGATGACCACGAAGACCTCTATCAGGGTAAAACCACGGGGATATTTTTTTGCACGGCACATGGCGCAGCTTACACATTTTTGATGATTTCCATCATCGGCAGGAACATAGCCAACACGATGCTGCCGACGACCACAGCCAAGCAAACGATCATGAGCGGCTCGAGCATTGCCGTAAGTGCCGTCACCGAATTATCCACCTCCTCATCGTAAACCTCTGCCACACGCATCAGCATGTCGGGCAAACGTCCGGTCTCCTCGCCCACATCGACCATCGAAATGACCATGGGCGGGAAAACGGGGCTGCTCTGCATCGGTGTGACTATCGACTCTCCTTCTCGCACAGCATCGTGTATCTTAGTCACCGAATCTGCCACAATGACATTGCCGGACGTATCTCTGGTGATGTTCAGTGCTTGGAGAATCGGCACACCGGACGAAACGAGGGTGCCGAATGTACGAGAGAAGCGGGCAACGGCATTCACTCGGTTCAGATGACCGAGCTTGGGAATCTTGAGCATCATGGAATCCACAATGCGACCGCCCTTCGGGGTGCGTCTCCAGAATGTTACAAACACAATGAATAGGAAGACAACCAAAATACCCACCAAGGCATTCGGAATAAAGGGTATAATGGAATCAGCCATGCAGTTGTCAGAGAAATTAAACACAAACTGAGAGAACGCCGGTAAATCCATATTTTGACCTTCGAACATCTCCTTGAACTTCGGAACGATCACGAGCATGAGGAATGTCAGAATTCCCACGGCAATGACCATGATGATAATCGGGTAGACCATGGCAGAAACTATCTTGCCGCGTAACTTCCCCGCCTTCTCCTCATACTCTGCCAACCGCTTAAGTACCACTTCCAACACACCGCCTACCTCGCCCGCCTTCACCATGTTCACAAACAATCGATTAAAGAGTTTCGGGTAGGATGAAAGGGCATCCGAAAAAGTCGAACCTCCCTGCACTGCATCGCCGAGAGCTGTCAATGTAGCCCGTAAATTCACGTTCGGCTCCTGTTTTTGTAAAACCTGCAAACTCTGCAGCAAGGGCAACCCGGCATCTATCAGTGTGGCAAGCTGACGAGTAAATATCATCAACTCCTTGCGCTTAATGCGACCGCCTGCCTTGCCCTTCCCACTCTTCTTGCTCGCCTTCCCCGGCTGTTTCTTCCCCTTCTCGTCTTTAGTCACCATGTTCTTGGAAGCGGCCGTACCTGCTTCCTCGCACTCGCGCACCAAGAGACCTTGGGCACGCACGCTTTCCATGGCAGCTATTTTGTTGGCGGCTTCGACGACGCCGGTCTGTTCAGCACCATTTTGATCCAGTGCAATATACTTGAATTGAGGCATAAGGTATGAGGTGGTAGAGTGTGGAAGTTATTCAGGTGTAACGCAGTACTTCTTCAATGGTCGTATATCCGTCAAAAATATTCTGGATGCCGTCTTCTCGGAGGGTGCTCATCCCCAGCTCGATTGCCTTCTGTTTCAGGGTAACCGAAGGAACGTTCTGGGTAATGAGCTCGCGTATGGGTTCGGATGCATGCAGGAGCTCGTGGATCCCCTTGCGCCCCTTGTAGCCGGTGTTCCCGCACTTATCGCAACGCTCTCCCGTGAAAAATTGCTGCTGTGCCAGCAACGCGGGATTGATACCCAGCTGATTGAGCAAACTGCGGGACGGCGTATACGGTATCTTACAATACGGGCAAATCGTGCGCACGAGACGCTGTGCCAAAACTCCCAAGAGCGTGGCGGCCAGCAGGAAAGGCTGCACACCCATGTCGATGAATCGCGTCACCGCTCCCGCCGCGTCATTCGTGTGCAGAGTGGAGAGTACCAAGTGCCCGGTCAGTGCCGCCTGTATCGCTATCTGCGCCGTATCTTGGTCTCGTATTTCGCCCACAAGTATCCGGTCCGGGTCTTGTCGCAAAAAGGCACGCAGCACTCGCGGAAACGTAACGCCTATCCCTTCGTTGATCGGTACCTGCACAATCCCATCGATGTCATACTCCACCGGGTCCTCGGCGGTGAGTATCTTCGTATCCTCGGTATTGATTTCGCGTAAGGCGGCGTAAAGAGTCGTCGTCTTGCCCGAGCCCGTGGGTCCGGTAACCACGAAGATGCCGTTGGGCATGTTGATGGTATCGAGGATATACTCGTGGATGCGGGGGGAGAGATTGAGGTTATTGAGATCGAGGCTCACGTTATTGCGGTCGAGCACACGGAGCACCACCGACTCACCGTGCTGCGTGGGCAATGAGTTGACACGCATATCCACGGCATTTTCACCCACGTGCATCATGATTCGCCCGTCCTGCGGCACGCGGTGCTCGGCTATGTTCATCCCTGCCATCACCTTCACGCGCGAGATAATCGGACTCGCCAAGTGTATAGGCGGCGGTGCCATCTCGTAGAGTGCCCCATCTACTCGATACCGTATCTTGAACTCATGCTCAAATGGCTCTAAGTGTATATCCGACGCCTTTTCCTTAATGGCCTGAGTGATCACGAGATTCACAAAGCGGACAATGGGGGCAGCGTTTGCCTCTTCCGTGCCATCGACGCTGCTGATGCTCATGTTCGCCAAATCTGTCATGAGGTCGCCCATGGCGGCATCTGTCCCTCCGTAGTACTCGGCGATGCGCGCGCGTACTTCGTAGTCCGCAGCCACATACAGGAAAATGTCCTTACCTGTCACGACACGCAAGTCATCCACTGTCTGCGGATTCAGGGGGTCCTCTAAGCACACGTAGAGCCCCTCCCTCTCTCGGTACTCCACGGGCAAAGCCCCATGCATACGCGCTTGAGCTGCCGGTATCATACTGAGCACCTCCGGCGGCGGCACAAATCCATCCAGCGAGATGTACTGTGCACCGACCTCGGTGGCTATCACATTCCAGAAATCTTCCGGGGTCGGTACGATGCCAAAGTCAAGCAAAGTTTCCCAGAGTTCTTTCCCGCTGTTGGACATCTCTTCCACGACGTCTTTTGCCATCGCACGATCCATGAGTCCCGCATTGATAAAGGCGTCCAATGCCAGTTGGGTATCCATAGTATAGAGAGAAGGGTGTGTAGGTTAAGTGGAAAGGAGTATCAACTTGCGTCACCGGTCGTCACATGGATGACCTCTTCTGCCGAAGTACGACCGGCCAGCACTTTGCGGATTCCGTCTTCTCGCAAAGTGCGCATTCCGAGCTCTCTGGCGCGTTTACGCAACTGCGCGGAGGAGAGGTTTGAATTGATGAGCTCTCGCACATCGTCCGTCACTTGGAAAATTTCGAAGATACCCATACGTCCTTTCATGCCCTTGCCGCGACATACATCGCAGCCCCGGGGGTGCGGCACCTTCACCGGGCGGTCTTGCTCAATGCCCAAAAGTTGCGCCTGCTTGGCAGTGAGGTGCCCGTCTATCTTGCAATTTTCACACAGACAGCGGCAGAGTCTCTGAGCCATAATGGCGCGCACAGCCGATGCAATGAGGAAGCGGTCTACCCCCATGTCTGCCAAACGTGCCACCGACGATGGAGCATCGTTCGTATGCAAAGTGGAAAGCACTAAGTGCCCGGTCATTGCCGCCTGTATGGCTATCCCGGCCGTCTCGCCGTCACGTATCTCCCCGATCATGATGATGTTGGGTGCTTGGCGGAGCATAGCGCGCAGAGCAGCCGCGAATGTCATCCCGATGTCCGTGCGTATCATCACTTGGTTGATGCCCGGTAGCTCGTATTCCACGGGGTCTTCCGCCGTGATAATTTTCTTATCGGGTCGGTTGAGGTGGTTCAGACAGGCGTAGAGCGTGGTCGTCTTGCCCGAACCGGTCGGTCCCGTCACCAAGATGACCCCATCGGGGAGTGTTACCAAACGGTCAAACGTCGCTTCATCGTCCGATAGGAAACCGAGCTGCGGCAACCCGAGCTGCAAGGACGATTTGTCCAAAATACGCATAACCACCGATTCGCCGTGGTTGGAGGGCACCGTGCTGACACGCAAATCAATATGTGCACCGCTCTTGAGGTCAAGCTCGATACGCCCATCCTGCGGAATCCGCTTTTCGGCGATGCTCATGGTCGAGCTCATCACCTTGATGCGCGCCACGATAGAACCGAGGAGCTTCTTGGGGTGGTTTGCCACCTCGATGAGACGTCCATCCACGCGGTACCGAAAACGCACACGGTCTTCCATCGGCTCAATATGGATATCTGACGCGCGCATCCCGTGTGCCTCATTGAACATATTGTCAATAAGCTCTATGATGGGCGCATCCTCGTTCCGGTTGGTGGCTATCTTCTCCGGATAATACTTTGCCAATGCTTTTTTCAGCGTGTCGTACGCCGCCACAAAAAAGCTTACATCCCTGCCGAGCACCTGCGGGAAGCTGTCCATCGTCTCCATGTCAAACGGGTCCGCCACAGCAATCTGCAAGGAGTAGCCATCATCACCGATGGGCAAAAACATGAGCCGCCGTGCCACTTCCGGGCGTGCCAGCGCAAGCGTCGGCGCATCTATTTCCAAGGCATTGAGATCAACGTACTCCAACCCGGAACTCGACGCCGCAACCTGTGCCACGTAGTCGTAGGTAAGGATGTTTTGATCCACTAAGTGCTCAATGATGCTTTCAGTCATATCGACTTGAGCACGTGCCTCCTCGAGAGCTGCGGCATCCAACGCACCGCTTTCAACCAAGAGGTCCAGAAGATATTGTTCGTTCGAGTACACTGGTAGTGAGGGATATGTATACGGAGAGGTGTCCGCGCGGCTTTCGCGTAGCTTACGTTCCGCGCTTCCCCTACTCTACACGACTTTTCCCGGGAAGTCAATCTTCCATTTCAAAAATCTCACCCTGATTCACGTTTTTTTCACATCTGCCCCAAGAAACTTTCCACATACCGCCGCCATACCGGTTCCTATGCGGAGAAAAGCCACCACTTGCTCCAACGCCTTTGCTCGGTGGGAGATGGAATTTTTTTGTTCGGGGGTGAGTTCTGCGAGTGTCGAGGTGAAGCCGTCAGGGATGAAGAGAGGGTCGTAGCCGAAACCACCGGAACCGCAAGGAGTGAGAGAAATGGAGCCGGGGAGGGTGCCCACGAATTCCCCCAGCACTTGTCCGTTTTGCGCCAGACACATCGCGCAGGCAAAATGCGCACGGAACGGTGCCCGAGACGGGAGTGCCGCGAGTTCCCCGAGCAACTTATCGTTGTTTGCCGCGTCATCACCGTGTATACCGGCATATCGAGCAGAAAAGATGCCGGGCATACCGGCGAGCGCATCCACACACAACCCGGAATCATCCGCCAACACCATGCCCGGCACGGACGTTGAAACAGCGAGAGCTTTCAGTGCCGCGTTTTCGGCGAAGGTGTGCCCGGTTTCCGGAACATCCGGAAGGTCCGGAAAATCGGAAAGCGAACGGATGCAGTAATCCGGAAGGAGAGCAGCAATCTCCCCTGCTTTGTGGGCGTTGCGGGTGGCGACAATGAGCTCGGCGTGGGTCATGAAGATAATTTTTCGTTGATGACGGAGGTATCAAAAGTGGTGTTATGCCGAGGGAAGACGCGATGGAGGAAGATGAACAGCACGGAAAAGCCGAGGAGGGCAGAAAGGAAATCCGCCGTAGTTTGTGAGAGCCAAACACCCAGCTCGCCGAACCACTGCGGCAGCAACCAGAGCGCGGGGATGAGAAAGAAAAGCTGGCGCGTCAGATTCAGGAAAATACTCATCACCGGGCGACCGATGGCTTGGAAGAAGTTACCGATGACGACCTGCGCCCCCACAAACACAAAGCATATCCCCATGAGACGTGTACCCAGCGTGGCTAGGGCGATGAGGCGGGCAGAATCTGCGTCCTCCGCACTCACAAAGAGACGCACCACCTGTTCCGCAAAGAGCTCCATGATGGCGGCACCCACAAACGTGATGGCGGAAGCCCAGCATATTGCCAAGAAGAGCACGCGTCGCACGCGCCGGAAGTTGCCGATGCCCAAGTTGTACCCGGCAATGGGTTGCAGCCCCTGCGTGATTCCCAGTACCACCATCACAAAGAGAAACAGCGCGCGATTGACCACGCCGTACGCGCCCACTCCCATCTCGCCGTCAAATTCCAAGAATCGTCTGTTGAAAAACATGACCACCACACAACCCACGATGTTGAGCAGGCAGGGCGGCAATCCTACCGTGCAAATGCGCTGTACTAGGGGAAACTGCAATGCGTAAATACCGCGCTTGAAGTGCAGCACATGCCCGCTCTTGGCGAAATGCCCCAGCACCCAGACCATCCCGACCACCTGCGCAACCACCGTAGCCAATGCGGCTCCGGTCATGCCCCAATCCCACCAGCAGATGAAAATAGGGGCGGTCACCACATTGACCACCATGGAAAGGATGAGACTTACCATCGCCTTGCGCGGGTAACCACTGGCGCGCATGAGATGATTCAGATTCATGAAACTGCTGCTTACCGGGAACCCCCACATGAGCACCAGCATGAAGTCGTACGCCGCGTCCAATGCCTTTCCTTCAGCCCCAAACAGCACTAATATCTCGCGTAGCCAAGGTATCGGCAACCAGCCCACGGTCACCCCCAACAAAAGACTGAGTACCACACAATGCCCCAGCACGCGGTGCGCCCGCGCGAACTTCCCCTGCCCGAGCGTGATGCTCGCTGTGGCGGCACTCCCCATTCCCACGAGTGTTCCCACTGCCACGGTCAGGTTCATCACCGGAAACACCAAAGCCATACCCGCTATGGAATATGCCCCACACCACTGCCCCACAAAAATCGCGTCCACGATGTTATACACCGACATTGCCACCATCCCGACTATCGCCGGCATCGAATAGCTGAGCAGCAACGATCCCACACTTCGCGTCTCCAACTCTACCAGCTTTTCATCCTTCGTCATCCGCTGTGGAAAATACGCTCACCATGCCATTTTGTCAAGTGCTTTCGTTTCGCACATATTCCCGAATTCCGCGCAACGGAGTTGCGCCGAATTTCTAATTCGTACTTCGTACTTCATACCTCGTACTTCCTTTCCCCCGTGTCTTCCTGCCTCAAGGTCACCGCCTACCATTGAGTGCTTTTTCGGCACAGATGCACGCTGTGGGTCTTGCCGAAATGGGGAAAATGTGGTAGGTTAGAGCGGATGACACGGAGCGCGCGAGGAAAGTTGATCGTCCTAGAGGGTGTGGACGGAGCCGGGAAGTCCACTCAGTTCCGGCTGCTTCGTGAGTATTTGAGCGCGCGCGGTGTGCGAGTGCTGGCGGATCGTGAGCCGACGGACGGGGAGTGGGGAAGGAAAGTACGGGAGGCGGCGGCAACGGGCATGCGTTTGCCCGTGGCGGAGGAGGTAAAGTGTCTGTTGCGGGATCGCAGGGAGCATGTGCGGCAGCTGATCATACCCGCCTTGGAGAAAGGGTGCTGGGTGCTGCTGGACCGCTACTATCCATCGATGATGGCTTACCAAGGAGCTGCGGGAGGAGACAGCGAAGAAATACGCCGCCTCAACGAAGAATTCGCGCCGCCGCCGGATTTGGCGTTGTGGTTGGACATACCTGTGGATTTGGCTCTGCTCCGAGTACAGGGTCGAGGACAGCAGACGGATGCCTTTGAGCAAAAAGAGTTTTTGCAGGCTGTCGCCCGCGTGTACTCAAAGATGAATATGCCGTGGTGGCACCGAGTGGACGCCACCGGAAGCACGGAGGACGTGCAGACAAACATTCAGCAAGTACTCCGCAAAAGGCTGGGGGGAGAGTCCTCACCTCCCCTCGCCCAATCCACCGCACGACTCTGAGCGTCTATTTCTCTCGGAACTTGCCTCTCCCCTCCCCCGTCTTTACATGAGCCTCACTGCTCCATGCCGGTGAAGAATCGGCTCTGCCGTACATCCAATATCATTCCATCGGGTTCGGTCCCCATTTATTGGTACGGCGTTGGCTGTCCGTGCAATACAACATAATCAGCAGATGAATCCAGCCAATGATGGGAATTGCCCCCAGCAAGACCATCCGACCACTTTTCCCGATATCATGCAATCGCCGCACAGCCATACCGAACCCAACAAGCACAAAGTACGACAATAAGAGTCCAACAAGCATAACGTACAAACACAACATCCAAAACGGTACCGAAACCAATGTGATCCAACTTTCAGGTGCCACCCCAGCCCACCTCCCAAACGCGAGGCGTAAAGACCAGACTGGAACCAAAGTTAAAAACCACCACACTATCACCAGATGTACGAAGCTCCCTATAGATATCAGCGAGAAGAGGAACTGCGATATCCAGAATTTCTGACGTCGCATACGACCATCAAACTTTACAATAAACAATTCTCTAATAGGAGATGGCTCACTCTGGCGGGACGGCGTGTACGTGGGGTCGACTGGTGGCTGAACATAACCCTGAATCTGTGGGATACCTTGGGGATATCCTTGAGGCTGAGGATAAACCGCAGACTGCTGACCGCCCTGCGGGGGCATCGGCGGTGGCACCACCGATTGATACTGCGGAGCCGTCGGCGCATCTCTTCCGGCGTCAGAATAAATGGGGAACGAAGGTTGAACGACTCCGGATGCGCGCAATTCATTCATCTGCTGCGCGTCAAAAGGACCCTCCCAACTTGTCCCATTGTCCGGGGAATAATAATACAGTTCTTGACTCATAGTGCGTACCGTCCGTTGTATTGTAGGATGATTGTGATATAGTGGTTGAGATTTTGACCGGGCGTATCTGCGGGGCACGCCGCAGACGCGCGATGGGCTCGCGCGTCGGAGATTATCCTAGCAAAAAAAATGGGTGAGGGCAAGCATAAATTTACAAAAAAAAACGTAAAATAGATTTTGAAACTTTGGTAATCACATAACAGGGGGGGGGGGGGGGGGGGTTTTTTTTTTTTTTTTTTATGAATTTTGCGGAGGTAGGGAATAACCCATGCGCGACACCCCCCCACGGCGCAGTA
>CAYRJI010000047.1:0-15684 GCA_964424645.1 uncultured Akkermansia sp.
ACATCCTCTGAACCCTGTGCAATTTTTGCACAACTCCCCCCCCTGCAAAAAAAAAATCCCCCCCAAATACCAGCACAAAACCAGCACAAATCAACTAAATACTCTCAAAACAAAACAACAAAATCCCACCCCGTCCGCAAATTTCATTGCTTCTGTTCGCTTCGTACTTTGCGCGGCGGATTCGGGTTTTCCCGCAGCCGTCCCAAGAAAAATACGAGCTTCGTGGTGGGCGATGACTTTGCGGCAGGAAGACACGGGGGTGATTAAGTACGAGGTACGAAGTGAAGGAGTTAGGCACAACAAGGTTGCGCGGGTGATTTGAGAGGAGGCAAAGTCGAAACGATGCGAGGGGAATAAATCAAGGCACCCGTGAGGTTGAAGAGCCCTCGGTACGCAGAGCGTCTGTAACCCGCATGAGGATTAGCATTGCGGCGTTTTTCGAAAATTTTATTGGGACAGGTGTGGGACGGGTGTGAGGTTTTTCGAAGTACCGGAAATTTAGATTGACCTGTGAGTGAAAAGAGGGCATAATACTGCGCGTATGAAGACTCCTGTAACAGTGACCGTCACCGGTGCCGCCGGTAATATCGCGTATTCGCTTTTGTTTCGTATAGCAGCCGGTGAGATGTTGGGTGCAGACCAACCTGTAATCCTTAAGTTGCTCGAAATTACGCCATGCCTCGAGAAGCTGCGTGGGGTAGTGATGGAATTGGATGATTGCGCATTTCCCCTGTTGCAGGGGATTGTTGCTACGGATGACCCCGCAGAGGCATTCCGGGATGCCGACTGGTGCATGCTGGTGGGGTCTGTGCCACGCAAGGCGGGGATGGAACGGAAGGACCTTCTGAGCATTAATGGAAAGGTGTTCGTGGGGCAAGGCAAGGCGATCGCCGAGAATGCCTCTCCCAATTGCAAGGTGTTTGTTGTGGGTAATCCGTGCAACACTAACTGTCTCATAGCACTACATAATGCTGCGGGGCTGCCGAAGGAAAACTTTTTTGCCATGACGCAGCTGGACGAGAACCGTGCCAAGAGTCAGCTCGCAGCCAAAGCGGGGGTGCCCGTTTCTGCCGTCACGAATATGACCATCTGGGGCAATCACTCATCCACTCAGTACCCCGACTTCACGAATGCCAAAATCCATGGTAAACCGGTGACTGAGGTTATTACCGACACCGAATGGCTGAAGGGAGACTTCATCAAGACGGTGCAACAGCGCGGAGCCGCCATCATTCAGGCGCGCGGTGCGTCGTCGGCTGCGTCTGCCGCCAATGCGGCACTCATGACGGTCAAGAAGCTCGTGACACCGACCCCGGAGGGAGATTGGTACTCCGTTGCCAGCTACAGCGACGGCACCAAGTATGGGCTACCGGAGGGAATCATCTGCTCCCAGCCCACCCGTACAAATGCGGATGGCACCCACACCATTGTGGAGGGCTTGCCTATCGATGCTTTCTCCCGCGAGAAGATTGATACTTCCTGCAAAGAGTTGCTCGAGGAGCGCGCCGAAGTCATCGGCTAGTAACAAGGGGGGAAGGCGGTCGGCGCAGGAGAGAACCGCCGGGGAGCTTGTGGGGATGAATGCCGTCGAAATCCAGAATGTACACAAGACATTTCCCGGTAGCCGGGGGAAGGCTGCGGTGTATGCGGTCAAGGGCGTAAGTATCAACATACCTGCGGGCACGGTGTACGGGCTCATCGGACCGAATGGCTCGGGCAAGAGCACGGTGATGAAGATGTTGGTCGGTTTGCTTGCCCCGCATGAGGGGAGCTGCCGCGTGTTCGGCGCACCTGCCACCGCCGCCGCAAATCGCTTCGAAATTGGGTTTCTGCCGGAAAATCCGTATTTTTACAAATTTCTGACGGGGGAGGAGACGCTGCGGTTTTACGGCAAGCTTTGCGGCTTGGGCGGGAAAGCCCTCCGCGAACGTACGGCTGAGTTGCTCGTAACGGTGGGATTGGAAAAGGCGGCGAAACAGCGGCTTGCCGGGTATTCGAAGGGAATGCTGCAACGCATCGGTATGGCACAGGCGTTGGTGCAAAAACCGCGCTTGCTGGTACTGGATGAGCCGACAACCGGGGTGGACCCCATCGGTTCGCGCGTCATCCGCGACATCATATTGGAGCTCAAGGACAACGGGATGACTGTCTTTCTTTGTTCCCACCTGCTGGAACAGGTGCAGGAAGTATGTGACCGCGTGGGTATCCTCTACCAAGGGTGTTTGATTGCCGAGGGTGGTATCGATGAACTGACCGACGACCCCCATCGATGTCAAATTACTTTACGCGACCCTTCCCCGGAGTTGCTGCATAAAATACAACAAATTGCCGGAGATACTTGGCAGGGCAGCACCCCCGCCCGTCGCTCTCTTGAGAGTGTCTTTCTCCAAGGAATTCGGGCACGTATGCAGCAGGATGCCGAGTCCCGGTAAAATTAAGGGTTTAGTGGCAAACGATAACAATTACCTACCATGCACACTCGCCGTCCCCGGCTTTGTTACTTCGTACTTTGTGTTGGGCGTCTGTAACCTGTATGGGGACTAGCATGGCGGCGTTTTTCGAGAATTTTCTTGGGACAGGTGTGGATTTTCTCACGATGCCGGAGATTTCAGCTTGACGTGGGGAGGAGAGTTTGATAGAGTACGCAGTATGATGAGAGCGGTAGCCATCGTATTCGGAGTCATGGTGACGGGGATTTTATGGGGAGGGACGGTGACAGACGGGGAGAGCGGGAGACCCGCATGCGAAATGGGAGAAGAGGAGGCAGAGTCTACTGCACAGGGGACTCTCGGCATGTACTTGGCAGTGCGGATGCCGAGCGGGGACGGAGGACAGGTACCGGTTATCAGCCCGGAAGCCCTGAGGGATATTGTGCTGTTGGCGAAGGAAGCGGGCTGCGGGAGTGTGCAGGTGGCAGGCGAAACGGCGGAGCAGCCCGTGGGAGACGATTTGGCGAAGGAGGCAGCCAAGGAAGGTGTCCGTGTGCAAGCTGCACCGGAGGAGAGCGCGTGTGTCAACCTAGGAGGCGAGGGGGAACAACTCACTGCGCAGGATGTCATTCGCCAAGTACAGATGGCAGCGGCGTGTGCAGCGCAGGGCGTCGTGCTCGAAATGCCCTTGGACGCAGAAGGTAAGCCGGATGAAAAGTGCGTGCAGGTGCTGCGCCGTGTGGGGCATTGGATGAAAATAAACGGCGAGGCGGTGCTGGGAGCCAGCGGTCCGGTGGACCTTCATTTGCCGGAGGGGTGGGGAGCAACCGTTGCGAGCAATGAAAACACGTATTTGCTGCCGCCGCCCATGCAGCCGAAAAAGGCTGTGGAGCTCAAGATACCGGCGCGTCTGATAGACACCGTGCGACCGGAAGTTCTCGGGCAGCCGGGGGTCAAGGTGGACGTGCGGCGCATCGAGGAACCCGGGAAGGACGAGCCGCACGCCTTCATGGTGTTCACGATTCCTGCTACGGTGTGGGACCATGCCGTGGAAAGTCTGCCCGTGATACGCCTGATCAACGCCCAGTAACCCATGGGAGGGAGCGATTATCAGGACCTTCCGATGCTCGTAGGCGAGCAGTATATGCTCTCTGCGGTGCTGCGTGAGACGCGCGATACCATACTCTATCGAGGAACCCAACGCGAGCTGCAGAGGGAGGTGATGGTGGAGAGTTTGCGATGCAGTGCGATGGGTGAGCCGCGCAAGGTTGAGTTGTTTCTGGACTCTGCCAGAGCTCAAGCCGGGTTTGCGGGAGAACACCTATCGCGGGTGCTGGAGGTGATGCAGACGGACGGGACGTGGATGGTGGCGCGGGAATCCCCTGCGGGAGAGCCGCTGGACATGGTGCAGAGCGACGGGCATCATATCACCGCGCAGGACATGTGTCAGCTGATAATACTGCTGAGCAGACTGTGTTTGCGCCTAGATGCCGAAAATGTGGCATCCGCCCGCTTTCGCCTCGAGGATATTTACTACTCCGGGCACGATTTTCATCTATCGAATCCTGCCCGAGCCGGGACGAGGATGACCTCCGATACGCGCTGCTATTTGGCGGAAGCCGGGTGCAAACTGATTCCCTTGCTGGACTGCGGCAGCAATATGGCGCGTCCCATGGGCGAAATCTTACACCGCTTTGCTGCCCGGCGAGACGACTCACCCCTCCGCACGGCGAACCTTCTGGCAGAGCTCTCGCGGCTACATACGCTCATGCTCATGGAACAGCCTATCCGCTGAGGTGGGCTGCGGCACAAGCGGCACAGCGTTGTCCGTCCAAAGCGGCAGAGACAATACCGCCCGCATAACCTGCACCCTCGGCGCAGGGGAAGAGCCCGATGAGCTGCGGGTGCTGCAGGGTGGAGGGATCACGCGGGATACGCACGGGCGAGGCGGTGCGAGTTTCTGAACCGATGAGCAGGGCATCCTCCGAGGTAAAACCCGGAATTTTATGCTCGAAGAAGCGCAAAGCTTCAGTCATGCGCTCGCAGATGCCGCCCGGGAGCAACTCCCACAAATTGAAGGAGGTGACCCCCGGTCGGTAATTGCAGGGGCGCAGGGTGGTAGACACGCGGCGTGCCAAGAAGTCCGGGACGCGCTGTGCCGGGGCTTTCATCATCCCGCCACCGGCTAGGGAGGTGGCTTGCTCCAGTTTCTTTTGCCAGACAACACCGGAGAGGACACCGAAGTCGGGGGACAACTCCTCGGTGTCCTCCGGGGTCACCGTAACCACGATGCCCGCATTGGCAAGAGCTGAGTTGCGCCGCGACAGGGACATTCCGTTGACCACGACTTCGTCGTTTTGGGTAGCGGTGGGGACGATGAATCCGCCGGGACACATGCAGAAGGAGTACACACCGCGCTCACGCACAGACACGGCGAGCGCGTAGCGGGCAGCCGGGAGATTCCGGGGACGCTGCTGCCCCGGACGTAGGTGGTAGAGTGCTGCATCGATGAGAGACTGCGGGTGCTCGATGCGAACCCCTACGGCAAAAGTCTTGCGCTCCAGCAAAAGTCCCTCATCGGACAGGATGCGGTACACATCTCGGGCACTGTGCCCGGTAGCGAGGATGACGCAGTCGGACAGCCACTCGCGGTCGTCCGCCGTGCGTACGCCGCGCACACGGCTGCCGTCGGCACTCCTCAGCAGACCGTCCACCCGGGCACCGAAGTGCACTTCTCCTCCGGCGGCAAGGATTTCTTCGCGGATGGAGCGGATGATGCGGGGCAGTTTATCGGAACCGACATGCGGGTGAGCGTCGGTGAGAATGGCGGGGTCTGCCCCGTGTGCGACAAATTGGCGGTAAATGGCTGCCACATCGCCGCGTTTGGTGGCGCGCGTGAAGAGTTTCCCGTCGGAAAAAGCCCCCGCTCCGCCTTCTCCGAAGCAATAATTTGAATCGGGGAGGACGCGACCATCGCAGATGATGGGGCGTAGGTCAAAGCGGCGAGCACTCACATCCTTTCCGCGCTCCAAAATCACGGGACGTACCCCCAACTCCAAGCACCGCAGGGCGGCAAATAACCCGGCGGGACCGGCTCCGACAATGAGTACACTCTTTGCGGACGCAGGGAGGGGAGGAGGAGGGGACGGGAGGGGAGCCGGTGGGGGAAGGGATTCATCGATAGCCACGAGGCAGTGCAGCTGCTTGTAGATGATTCGACGTCGGGCATCGATACTCTCCTTGAGAAGGCGCAGTCCCACGAGGCGATGAGGTGGCAGGTGCAGTGCGTGAGCTGCTGCCCGTAAACGCGCTTCGGCAGAGTCTGCTTCGCGAAGGGGGAGGCGAATCGAAAGTTCGCGGAGCATGGCGAAAGCGTTCGCTTAGCAGATGCGCTGTTGCATGCAGAGGGCGGGCTCCTCCTCGGAGGTTGCACCCACCTCGACGGCAGGCACTCCCGCCACAGTCGTGTGGGGACGCACATCGTCCAGCACCACGGAGGAAGCCGCTATTTTCGCGCTCTCGCCGATTTCGACTCGACCGAGCACTTTTGCCCCGGCCCCGATCATCACCCCACTGCGTACTACCGGGTGCCGGTCGCAAAACTCTTTCCCCGTGCCGCCTAGGGTAACCTCATGCAGCATGGAAACATTATTTTCGACGATGGCGGTTTCACCGATGACGATGCCCGTGCCGTGGTCGAGCATGATGCCGCAACCCAAGCGGGCGGCGGGGTGGATATCGATACCAAAGACCTCACTGCATACACTTTGCAGCATGAGGGCGGGGAGTTGGTGTCCCTGCTCTTGGAGCGCGTGGGCGAAACGGTAGGTGCACAATGCGTGAAAACCCTTGAAAAAGAGGAGAGGGAAGAGTGGGCAATGCGCTGCCGGATCGCGCTGGACCACGGCTTGCAGGTCTGTCATGATGACTCGTATCATCTCCGGTTTCTCCTCCATCACACGCGAAAAGAGTGCTTCCCATTCCTCTCGAGAGAAATACGGACACGCGAGCCGCTGCGCCAAGCGAACAGCAATGGCCTTCTGTGGTCCCGAACGCGAAAGCACGATTTCCTCAAGCATGGGTGCCATACTCGGCTCCCTACCGGCTTCTTCCCATGCGTGGCTGTGTATCTTTTCCCACAGCTCATCCGTCACATCTGCCTCCGGAGGCTGCATTTTTTCTGGTCGCAGGGCGTACCTTTCTGACGTATTCATGTGTAGTTGAGGTTTCCGTTGCAGCAATCCTGCAGTAATTCATCGAGGCGATAAGTGGCTTCGGTCAGGGCTTCGCGGGCGGGTGTCTCCGGCAGAAGCCACAGGACTTCACGGGCTTCTGCATTGAGGCTCAATGCTTCATTTACAGAAAGTTGCATGGCTACATCAAAGCTTTCCGTCTGTCGCAGGTGCTCTAGGTCAAACCCGCTCTTGTTTTCCACAGCATCGCGAATCTCGGCGGCTACGTCTTCGTTGTCCGCTTCCATCAAGAAAAATATCGGGAGCGTCAGTTTTCCCTTTTGCACGTCGGTTCCCAAAGTTTTACCCGCTTGCTCGTCCACTCCCAGCAAATCCAAGCAATCATCGTAAATCTGGTACGACATCCCCAGCAGCGTGCCCATGCGATGCAGATTTTCTGCCAATTCGTCTTCCACGCCCTGCAGCATGGCGGCACCGCTCATGGCCATGGCGAAAAGCGTCGCCGTTTTTTTGCGGATGATTTCGTAGTATTCGGCACGCGACATCCCCGCATCCCACAGACGGGTCGATTGTTCGACCTCGCCTTCGCACAAGTCCCGTGTTGCCAATGCCATCCGGTGTATGAACTTCCTGTCGCCTATCTGCGTGCCCAATACCATGGCCTGCGCCAACAGAGAATCACCCAGTAGGACGGCTAATTCGTTGCCCCACAGTGCATTGGGGGTGGGTCGGTCCCGCCGTGTGTCTGCCTTGTCCAAGACATCATCGTGTATGAGCGATGCGATATGCAGCATTTCCAACAGGGCAGCAAAGGAGATGTGCTCCTCCTTGATGCCACCGGTTGCCGCCGCAGTGAGCAGAACGAGCCCGGGGCGTATCATCTTGCCGCGCCCTCGGCAAATTTGCGCCATGTACGTCCGGGCATGCGGTCGGAATTCCTGCGTCTGGGCGGCAATTTTGTCGCGTACGCGCTGCAACTCGCGGTCGATGAGCCGCAGATGCTGCCGGTGATGGCGCAGTTTACTGAAAAACGCAAAACTCATAGGTGCGACCTCGGCTATCGCCGCAGGGCATGCGATATTATTAGCAGAGACATCCCTAAAAAGCAAGCGTATTCCTTTTTCTCCTCTCTTCCGTCCACAGCCGCCCCAAGAAAAATACGAGCTTCGTGGTGGGCGATGACTTTGAGGCAGGAAGACACGGGGGAATGGAAGTACGAAGTACGAAGTATGCAAAGCCGGGGAGTGGGGGCTGCGTGGTGCCGGAGTTTGGCGCAGGATTGGAGGGATGTGTTGAGCTTTGGGAGGACAAGAAGTACGAAGTATGCAAAGCCGGGGAGTGATGCTTGTGTGATGCCGAAGTTTGGCTCAGGGTGCAGGTGTGCGTTGCAAGGGTGAAGGGAATAAGGAGTACGAAATGACGGAGTTAGGCGCAACGGAGAATACTCTCACCGCACACGTTCTCCCTGCACGTCCCCATTGCCTACCTCATACGTTCCAAGGATTGCCCGGCATGGTCGCCGACGTGGGCATACAATTCTCGACCGCAGAGGGTTTGCTCCACGAGGTCATCTGCCAGCTGTATACGTCCCGGCTCAAAGAGGCAAATAATTGTTGAGCCCCCGAAGCAGAAGAAGCCCTGTTCCGCGCCCTTGTGCACGGGCAGGTTCGGGGTATACGTTTGGTGGATAGCCCCGACACCGGTGGCTCCGACGGCAAGGATTGCCACCTCACCCACATCCGCCGTGTGCAGCAGGGTGAGCTCGCGCCGATTCGTCCACAGCCAAGCAAGATTACGGCGCAAACTGTAGGGGGCAACGCTCGCCAAGGGACCGGGCAGACGGACAGCCGCTTCCGGGGTCCCCGCCACGGGGAAATGGAAGCGGTGGTAATCTACCGGGCAGAGCCGAGAGAGGAGCAAGGTGCCATGCTCGTAACGCTCGGCTAAATGTGCGCTTCCCAAGAGGGCAGGCAGGTCAAAGCGTTGCCCTTTGACATAGACTTCCCGGATATCGGCGGCATCCTGCCAGCCGCGGTGGCGGGCATCTGCCGGAAAGGCGATTTGACCCGCCGGGCATACGGGACGAGCCGTCGGTTTGAGGGCGCGGGTGAAGAAGTCGTTGAAGCAGCGAAACCCCTCCGGAGGGCACTCTGCTTCATCCATGTTGATGTCGTATTCGCGGATGAAGGAAGGAATTTTGCGCGCACTGAGGGGCAGACTTTCCCAAAATCCCAGAAGGCGGGAGAAAAATCCACGCTTCACCAGCACGTGCAACGCCACTTGCCCACTGCAAGTGCCATATATCCAGCGCAGAGAACGCTCCCCCATGATTTTCTCCCGCTCAATGCGCCGAGTATAGCGGTTAAAATATGTGACAGGCGACGTGTCCCCCATGTCCCCCTATGATACGCATTGCCCCTCACATTGCAAGCCGAATTTAAGGAAGTTTTTCGTTTACTTTGCACTTCACATCTGCTTATTCCGTCCGCGTTGCGCATATCACACGGCGAAATGGGTATTGCGCAAAGAGAGGGCATTGAGGACGACGCTGAGGCTGCTCAGCCCCATGGCAGCGGCGGCGACAGCCGGATGCAGCTGCCAGCCGAAGAGCGGATAGTAAGCCCCCGCCGCTAGAGGTATCGCCAATACGTTGTAGATGAACGCCAAGAAGAGATTTTGGCGAATTTTTTTCAGGATGGCGCGGCAGAGCAGGAGCGCATGCGGGATGTCCGTGGGGTCACTGTGCATGAGGATGATGCCCGCACTCTCCACGGCAATATCTGTGCCGGTACCAATGGCGATACCGACATCCGCACGTGTGAGAGCAGGCGCATCATTGATGCCATCCCCCACCATAGCCACGCACTCGCCTTGGGTCTGAAGCTCGCGTACGAGCCGTTCCTTGTCGCCGGGCAGGGCAGTGGCATGCACCTCAGCCACACCGACGCGCTCGGCAACTGAACGCGCGGTCGTTTCATTGTCACCGGTAATCATGAGGGTTCGCAACCCGGCTTGCTGCAGGGCTCGCACGGCACCAACGGCGTTCTCACGCGGCGCATCCGCCACAGCCAGACTCCCCAGCCAACGCCCGGCGCGCACCACATGCAGTACAGTCTTCCCTTGAGCGAGAAGCCCTTCCGGCTCCTGCACCTCCACGCCCATCTCCCGCATGAGTGCCGCATTTCCGACGGCACAGACCTCGCCCTCGAGACGCGCTTGTACCCCGTGCCCGGGTAAATAGCGAAGGTCGCTCACCTGCCCGGTGGGAGGCACACCGCAGGCAATAACGGCGCGTGCCAAGGGATGGTTCGCGCCAATCTCCAGTGCCACGGCAACGCCGAGCAATTCCTCGCGCGGGCAGCTGCGCGGCAACACATCGGTAAGCTGCGGTGCTCCCATCGTAAGGGTTCCGGTCTTATCGAGTGCCACGCAGGAGGCGCGACCCGCCGCCTCCAAGGCTACGCCGGAACGGAAGAGGATGCCGCGCTCAGCCCCCATTCCGGCACCCACCATGATAGCTACCGGTGTTGCCAGACCCAAGGCACAAGGGCAGGATATAACCAATACAGCCACCGCGCGCGCCACGGCTTCATCCCATGTCGCACCACACCCCAACCACGCGGCAGCTGTCACACAGGCTACCACCACCACCGCAGGCACAAATATGCGTGCCACGCGGTCTGCCATACGTGCCACGGGTGCCTTTTTTGCGGCGGCATCGCTCACCAGCCGAATCACACCCGTGAGGGTCGATTGTTCTTGGGGACGCGACACACGCACATGCATGGCCCCGTGCAGGTTCACGGTACCGGCGAAGACCTCCACGCCCTCTCGCTTGTCGACCGGCATACTCTCGCCGGTGAGGGCCGCCTCGTCCACCGCCGAGCTTCCCTGTACCACCATGCCGTCTGCCGCGATACGGTCACCCGGGCGTACCGACAGGATGTCCCCCACGCTTAATTCCGCCGTGGGTACATGCACGGTCTGTCCGTCGCGCAGCACGGGAGCTGTTTCCGGCAGCAGACCCCGAAGTTTATCCACCGCCTGCCCGGTGCGGCGCGTAGCGCGTGCTTCAAGCCATTTACCCACAGAGACGAAAGAGAGGATCATCCCGGACGATTCGAGGAACATGGCACCGCCGGTTCCATCGTACACGTGCACGAGACCGGCTGCAAGCGCGACACCGCTGCCCGTAGCCACTAGGGTGTCCATCCCCGGTGCGCCATCGAGAAGGGTGCGCACACCACGCGTGAAGTACCCGTAGTTGAGCACAGCAATGCCCAGCGCAAGACCGGTTTCTGCCCACCCGGTTGCATGGTTCAGGTGGTGGAGCACGATGAGAGGCACCAAAAGCACGAGCGTTGCCAGCACGACCCATCCCCGCTTTCCTGCCTTCCCCTCACCTCCCACCGAAGGCATCGCCGCTTTTTTCTCCTCCGCTCCATAGCCGTAGGCGATGACGGCGCGGACTATCTCCTGCGGGTCGCCATCATTCTCGCGCTTCACGCGCAGCTCACCCGTGATGAGGTTCACCTCTGCATCTTTCACCCCGGGTACTTTCTTCGCCGCTTGCTGCACACGCCCGGCACAGGCTGTACAGCTCATCCCCGTGACTTGGAATATTTGTTCCCGCATAGAATAACCAAAGCGTCCTCCACGCAGCACCCCTCCCCCGCGCTGCAGGAAGCCCTCACACGAGTGCCCCGCAGGAGCTCATACCTCACGCTTCGTACTTTGCGCCGAAGCCGATGTCCTCCAAAGCATGTACCACCGCCTGTGTGTCACTGCCCTCTCGCTCAACGCGTAGCTGCCCCTTCTCTAGGCTCACTTCCGCCCGATGCACGCCCGGAACCGCCAAGGCTGCCTGCCTCACCCGTGCCGCGCATCCGTTGCAGCTCATCCCCGTGACTGCGTAGGTCTGTGTCGTCATGGTTAATTGGCGTCAAAATAATCTCTCAACTCCTCCATTTTCTGCTCCGCTTCTTCTCGGGAGCCCCCAAATGCTGCGTCGATGCAGCTGCTCATGTGTCGCTGCAGGATGCGCGCCTCCACCCTCTTGATTGCCGCCCTAGCTGCCTTGAGCTGGATGAGTATCTCCATGCTGTCGCGCCCTCGGTCTATCATCCTTCGCACCCCCGCTATCTGCCCGCGTATCCGATTCAGTCGCGACAACTCCCCCGCGTGGCTCACCTCCGCCGCTTCTCCCTGCCCCTCCCCCGACAACGCACCCCCCGGTAGCCCAAGCTCCTCCTGCACCGCCTCAAGCACTTCCTCATCTTCGTTCTCGTCCATGCACATCTTATACCCCATGGACGGTATCATGTCAACCCAAAATCACAGCCGTCCCAAGAAAAATCACACCTGTCCCAAATAAATTAAAGGCTTCGTGGTAGGCGGTAACTTTGAGGCAGGAAGACGCGGGGGAATGGAAGTACGAAGTACGAAGTGGCAAAGCTGTGGAGAGAGGGACGGGGTAAAGCGGGAACCGGTATACGATGAAGTACGGATTGAAGGATGCAGAAATTTTCTTGGGGCGGGTGTGACTAGCGGCGGCGCAGGAGGGAGGAGCGGAGCGTGGACAGCTCCGGGATGCGCAGGATATAGCAAGTGACCAGATAGAGGAAACCCACTGCAAGGGCGGCCGTTCCCAAACCGAAAAGGCGCGCAAAGAAGCTCCATTGCGTGAATCCTTCAAAAAAATTTATTCGGATGATAAAACAGCAGACGGCAAGTAAAAGTCCCGCCGCGATGATACGGAGTAGACCCGGGACGAGTGTACCTAGGGACATGCTGCCCAGCAAGTGCCGGAGGTAAAAGAAGAAAAAGAGGAAGTTAATGGTGGTGATGCAGGATGTCGTGAAGGCCAGCCACTGGGCACCCAAGCCGAGTTTATGCACGAAAAGGTAGTTGAGACTGATGGAAATGCAACAGGTAACAACCGAGAGGAAAGCGGGGGCCCATGGGCGTTCCAGTGCCATAAACACGGGTTGCAACACCTTCATACCCGCGTATCCCAGCAACCCCACCGAATAGGCGGTGAGCACAGAACCGCACAGTGCAGATGCTTGGGCATCAAACCGTAAACGCTGAAAAAAGAGACTCACGATTTCCTCTCCCCACAGCCCTAGGACGAGGGTAGAGGGTACGGCAAAGAATGCCATAAATCGGAGGGCTTCCGCCAGATGCCGTGCTATCTCCTCTCTCCCGGAAACAACTGTGAGTCGCGAAACATCCGGCAACACTACCATTCCAATCGCCACCCCGAAAAGCGCGACCGGGAGCTGCCAGAGATGGAACGCACAGGAGAGAGCTGTGACCGCCCCCGCCGGCAGAAAGAGAGCAAAGGAGCTGTTGACAAAGACGTTCAACTGTGTAATTCCGGAGGCTATCATACCCGGCAGCATGAGTCGCCAAACGAGGCGCACTCGCTCATCCGAAAAGCGCGGTACACCCCGCCGCCAAGTGAGAGCTAAGTCCCAATGCGGGCGGTAACCGAGCTTGTACAACTTCGGTAGTTGCACCAAAAGCTGGGCTGCGCCGCCGCACAGTGTGGCTACGGCAAAACCATACAACGCATTGGGTCCGAACCCCGGGTCTATGCACCAGCCCACCACCAGACCCACTCCGATCGTGGTCAGATTGAATGCCGCACTCGCCAAATTCGGCAACCCGAATATCCCGAAGACATTGAGCACTCCCATGCTCAACGCAGAGAGCGATGCCAACAAAATGAAAGGCCACATGATGCGACAGAGCTCCGTCGCCATTTCCATGTAGGAGCAGGGCTCCACACGAAGCACACCGGGCAACGGGTTCCCCTGCAGAGTAAGTTGTACCTGCTGTCCCTTCTGCATTTTTTGTAGTGCCGTCATGCGTATCCGCGCCGTGTGAGTCAACCCCGTCGGCAACGCATCCGCCAAAAAATGAGCCATGGGTCGGGAGTCCGCATCTTCGGAAGTGCCCACGTATTCCACACACACGACCGGTGCCGAGGGTGCGCCGTTTCCGCGCAGTTGAATATCAACTGCTGCACGTTCCGGGTAAAGCACTTGCATGCACAACCCTGCCAGAAGCACCCCCACGGTGACAATGCCGCACATCAGCACCGTGAGCTGGGAAACGACACGATGTACCACCGTCCACGCTGCCTGCACATTTTCCCGCGCATTTACCTTGCTCACCACACCGGTAAAACTCTGCGAGAGGGCCCCCTCCGCAAAAATATCGCGCAACATGTTGGGGATGCGAAAGGCCGTCATGAACGCGTCCAGTGCCCCGGTTGCCCCGAAAAGCGAAGTATAGGTGATCTCCCGCAGCAAGCCCGTAAAACGGCAGCAGAAAATGGCGGCTGTGGCAATCAGGCTCTTGCGGTGCAGAGATGACATGAAAACGCAGTCTCAGCGTTGCTTTGCCGGAAGTGTTTCTTTAATCTTGCGAACGAGTGTTTTAGCGGTGTCGCGATCGCCGGTGAAGAGGCAGGTTCGCGCGTATTCCCGCACGGCTTCTTTGTATAATTCCTTGTCGGCTCGATCGAGATTTTCGCGCGTCGCTTCATCCATCTCTTCTATTGTGCGCACGATATCGCGCAATTGTTTCAACGCACGAGAATCTTCCCCCTTTTTACGTTGCATGAGTGCCAACTGCAAGCCGGTGCGCAGGACCCGCCCGTCCGACATGTTCGGGAACGCAGCCTGTGCAGCTTTCAAGGCAGCTTCACCCCACTTGACGGCATCATTGAGCGAGCCACTTTCTGCGTAGAGCTGAAAGATATCTTTGGCAATACGCGCACGCTCTTCCTTGCTTGCTTTGGTGGAGTTGGGCTGATTTTGCATGACTGCCCAAAGGCGGGAAAGATAGCTTTCACGTTCCTTGGATTCACAATTGGTGGAAAGGTAGGTGAGTGCCGGTAGAAGCGATTCCAAAGACGTTTCGTGCTCTGCAAGGAAGCGGCAGTCTTCCAACGCCTGCCCCTTAGCTTTGCGCGCCATGTTTGCTTTCGCTCGCAGGCGTACGACGCGCAGTTGCCAATTAACGTCGCTTTCGCCATATCCCTCGGCAAAAGCATTCGCCAGTGTTAGAGCTTGCACGCATCCGTCGTAGTCCTCCATGCGGAATCGTAATTCCCCGAGAATAAGGTAACACTGCGGCAATTTGTGCTCCTTGTCAGAGTATTCCAAGAGCGCATCCCGGCAATGCAGCATCTTCTTTTCTATTTCGTTGAGAGATGCGCGATCGAAGCTCATGTCCTCGGCAAAGGCAGAGGTCACCTCTTCGAGCATAAGGCGCGACGTTGCCCGACAGGGCGGCCACTTTGCCTGCTCTAAGATGTTGCGCACAAGCTGCAACGGATGTTCCTTCACCGTGCTCACATCTGCACGCAACATCTGCAAATCTGCAGCCTCTGCTGCGAGCGCAGGCGTGGATAAACGTGCGAGTACCGTCGGGGCATCCAAGCGTGATATGACCTTCACTGCCCCATCGTTGTCGTGCATCTTGATGCAGGTTTCCGCTGTGCGTCGTATCGAGCGTAACAGCATCTCCGTGTCCCCTTGTCCGGCTATCACCGCATCCTGCAACTTGTTGTCCAAATGCAACTGCAACTCGAAGTTCTCATGTTGCTGTGCCGCCAGTGCCAGCCGCTCTAAGCTCGGGAGCGACGAGAGGTCTTCCACCTCCGGAAGTATCCGCACAGCCTCATTCCAAAGATCGTTGTCCAGCAACCGATACATGAGTATCCAACGCACGCGTCGCCGCGTCTCCCCATCTTTTATCCATCCCAATCGTGTGTTGCTCTCCTGTGCCAATGAGAGCAACTGCGCTTTGTTGCCCGACAAATCAGCCAACAGGCGTTCCAAGTTTGCATTCGCCACCGAGTTGTCGGCGTAATATATGGTTTCCCCCTCAAAGTATCGGATGATGCTCTCTCCCTTCGCCCAAATGAGCCAAAGCAACAGAGCTGTACCTATGACAGCCGCAGTGGCTGTCGGAAGACCAAAGCTGCCGGACCTGCGACCGGCTCGATATCGTCGATTCATCGTATTTTATTGTTTGTTATTAACGTG
>CAYRJI010000048.1:0-15613 GCA_964424645.1 uncultured Akkermansia sp.
CGGCTGAGAGTTTTCCTGCGGAGTTAAGTACCGGTCGGGCAGAGTTAAGTACCGCTTCTGCGGCGCGGTTAAGTACCGTGTGCCCGCCTGCCTGTTTCTTCATTGGGTGCTAAATCTAAGAGGATTGCCGCTCCCGTGATATTCCCGGCTGCATGTTTTTCCGTGGAGTTAAGTACCCGTCTGCGGGGGTAAGTAAGCCATGGAGCACTTCGAAAGACAGAACTTGCGTCCTCGTTAGCTTGCAGAGTTGAAGAGTCGAAGACGTTATGTCGTTGTATATGCCTGATTCCTGTCTATTTGAACATCCTCTCTACGACGGAGCTTGCCATGCCGCAGTAGTGCTGAAATGCAGTCCCTCCGCAGGGCCTTTGCATCCCTATTCAGCAGGAGAGACAGCTGTACAGATGTTACGTATCGCCCGCTGCACAGGGACAAAACGATTTCATCCGTTTCTTCGCGGCTATGACGAGAAATCTCTCTGTATTTGTTTAACTGTTGGCGCAACTCATCGGGGAGATTTAACTCCCGTTCCACCTCTAGAGCCGGAGAATGAATCGGTACAATTCCCGCTTGTTGTCCCCTGTGGGACTTGCCACCGGCTATGTCGGTGCCTAGATCGGATGAATACTCATACTGAGCACTTTCAATTCTTTTTGCCAAACTCATAGCCAGACAGTATTTTGTTCCACTGCTATGTCCCTCGCTTTGTATGTACCCTTCATCGCGCAGATGGAGCAGAGCTTTCCCCATATCAGACGAATGGACGGCGGGGTGGAAAACACGTAACTCCTGATTACTCACGGGACGGTCGCCGGGGATGGTAAGAAGAATCATTTTCTCACGGATAGGCAAGCAATCGTATTTTTTATAACCGAGGTATAGCCTCTGAATAGCTTGGATGTGCCTGTTCACCATGGCAAGATAGGGCAACCGCCATGTCACGAAAGGAGCGCGCTTATCTTCTTCCAGATTTGGGAAAGTCAAAAATTGTTCCGTCCAACCCTTAATCAGGGTATCCACACCGGATCCCGCTTCCTCTACAATGCCAGCGAGCATGAACATGTTTTGTATTCTGCGGTTTCGACAAATGCTTTTACCTCCTGTCAGCACATCTTCCTTGTCCATCAAGAGCGTTCCGGCGTTACGGAACTCCAGACCATCCGGACGCTTGATGATGCGGATGCCGCCGGGTTCGCGGTAATCCGCATGCACAATGGCATTCGCCAGAGCTTCACGCACAGCATCGTGAGCAGGTGAATCATCCCTGCGTATTCCCCCCGATAAACGGAACGGGCGTTTCAAATTTTCAGTTAGGCGCGGCAACACACCCTGAAAAAATTGGTAGAGGTTCGACTCCCAAGTGCCGTCTGTAGTTACCCTATCAACCCATCCTCGAACCGTATATCCCTGCTCACTTCCATCGTATTCAAAGTAATCCAACTTGAACGTGGGGTGAAGCTCCCGGATGGTTTCCGTGCGACCGAACATGAGCAAGCCCGCCAGTGTCAACCCCGTTTCTCCCGTCTGTCTACTCGTACCGTAGGCACCCAACTTAGTCAGTAGTTCTTCATTCGACAATTCACCCCACGGATGCCCCTCGCGTGTGGTGCGCAGGGCTGCACGATACTGCCGGATGGTTTCCGGGTCTAGGTCTTTCAACCCGCTCCCCGGCAGCAGCATTTCATCCGCACTGAACTGCTCTGTCACCGTACTCTTATCCCTCAGCATACGTTGCAATTCGCCCGCGCTGCACTGCACGTCTCCTTCCATCTGCCGAATATAACACTTCGTCGGCTTTCCATCCAAATAAATTGGCTTCATTTCCACCGGTGCTTCGTGTACTCTTATAGCAAGTACCTTCTTTCCATCCAAATCCACAACTTCAATGTCTCCCTCGCGACAAAGCACCTGATCGCATTTTGTCCGCCCACTGAGTATATTGGTGAACTCTCTCCGATAAACCTCTGCGTCCTCTAAGCCGATAACCGTGCCATCATCCTGCACTCCGATGACAATAACCCCGCCCTCCGTATTGGCGAATGCACTGTATGTCGCCCACAAATCCTTCGGGAACCCGCCCCGTCCTTCCTTGAACTCCAGCTTCCCCGTTGCTTCCGTCCATTTATTCGGATCCCTACATAAACCCCGAACCTCGTTTGACAGCGATGTCCTCTTACTTGTCACACTGATATTTTATCCGACATTCCCCGCCGTGTCAATCTCCTATACCTGCCTCTTGTTTGGCGCGTAGACTCCCCGTGCTGCAGGGAAAGGCACCTTCCATCGCGGAGTTAAGTACCGGTCGGGCAGAGTTAAGTACCGCTTTTGCGGTGCGGTTAAGTGCTGTGCGTCCGCCTGTCCGTTTCTTCATTGGATGTTAAATCTAAGAGGATTGCTGCTCCCATGATATTCTCGGCTGAGAGTTTCCCTACGGAGTTAAGTACCGGTCGGGCAGAGTTAAGTACCGCTTCTGCGGCGCGGTTAAGTACCGTGCGTCCGCCAGCCTGTTTCTTCATCGGGTGCTAAATCTAAGAGGGTTGTTGCTCCTATGATATTCTCGGCTGCGAGTTTTCCTGCGGAGTTAAGTACCGGTCGGGCGGCTGTGCGAAAGGATGCCACTGCAAAGCCGGGGACTATGACAGCACAAAGGTATAGCCTCTGCGGTGCAAATTGAATTGTAAGTTCGTGCGAATACAGGAGTCTTGCCGTAGGGGAGGAGACTACCCGGCTTTGTGGCTATTGTACCGCCAATTTTTGATAATGGAACCATCGCCTTTGGCGACAACCTTGCCTTTCGGGTTTACAAAGAAAACGTAAGGAGAAGAATGGGATTCCCTGAAGCCGGGCAGTTTTCGCGCGTCTTTAAGGAGGATGGCGGGGAAGTTCGCCCTGAAACTCTTCAGGTAATGCCTCGCTTCACTCATGCTGCATTCGCCGAGCAGTAAGATGAACTCCACATTGTCCCGTTGCAGCATCGGATAAAGGCGCACCAGCTCAGGCATTGCGCTGTTGCATGAAGCAGAGTTCATTGTCGCCTGATAATACACGAAACACTTGGCATCGGGGCTTGGGTCAGCATTGAAGCAACGGGCTTTTTCCAGTGCCTCCCACACCTCATTCCCTGCGGGCGGGGATGGGGGCGCGGTGCCTAGGATGCGGGAGGTGTCCTCGCTATCGTCCTGTGGCGAAAGGGGCGGTGCTGCGGCGCGATGCGCGGGTCTGTGAACAACGACCCCGTGCTCTCCCAAGTACGCAATCGCCTCATCGAGAGAACCATGGCACCCCGACAACGCAAACAACCCCACACATGCCAACCATACCGGTCTACCTACCATAGATTCGAGATTATACCGAAGAGACAGACATCCTGTCAAGTGCGGACTGCACGGAAAGGCGACAGCGGGGTAACTATACCTCAACCCACTCGAGCTGCACATCACGCTGCGCGATGTGGATTTGAGCTGGGCAGTCGACGCGGGAGAGGGCGGCGCGGGCAGAGGATTCTGCGCGCCCCGGAGTATTGCATTCCGGCGACAGGTGCGCCAAAATGACGTGGCGAAGTCCCGGATGCGCAATTTGCTCTATAAGGCTGGCAGCCTGTTTATTGGAGAGATGCCCCCACGGACCTTCAATGCGTTGAATCAGGTCCGGCGGACGCCCCGAATTTTTAAGCATTTTGGGGTCATAATTTGACTCCAAGTAAATGGCATCCAGCTCACGCAAAAGGGGCAGCATCTCGCGGTTGATCTGCCCCGTATCGGTCACGTACCCCAAGCGCACACCGTCTGCTTCGAACACAAAGCCAAGGGGGTCAATTGCATCATGACTCACACCCATGGGGAGGACAGAAATATCGCCCACCTGCACTTTCACACCGGGCTCTAGGAACGTGAAGTGAGCTTTCGGGGCTAAAGCGCGGAGGTCATCACGTAGGTAACGCGAGCAGAAGAAGTTTACATCCATTTTGCCGGAGAGTACGGCGAGTCCCTTGATGTGGTCGGTGTGTTCATGCGTAATAAAAACACCTGCGATGTCACCGAGACTCAACCCGCAAGCTTCAACCCCACGCCTGATGCGGAGAGCAGAGATACCTGCATCGACGAGAAGAGTACTCTCTCCGGCGTTGATAACCGAGGCATTCCCCTTGCTGCTACTGCCTAGTACGGATATTCTCATGCACCTATCTGCCATCCGCAGAGGACGACACGGGTTAAGCACGATGTATTGCTACCCATTGACGCGCCCCAAGTAGGTGCCGTCTTCCGTCTTGACGGAGATTTTCTGCCCGGCACTGATAAAGAGCGGTACCTGTACCACCAAACCCGTCGTCATTGTGGCACTCTTGTACACATTGTTGGCAGAGTTGCCCTTCACCCCTTCCGGGGCATCAGCCACTTCCATCGTGATAGCTGCAGGAAGCTCGATGGAGCACGCCGTCTCGTCCGTGAAGAGCAAAACGTATGTGTTACCTTCAATGAGATAATCCTTCACCGGCTCGACAATGTCGTCACTCACACACACGTCTTCGTACGTTTCCGTGTTCAGGAAGTGGTAGCCCATGCCGTCTGTGTAAGAAAACTCCAACTCCTGTCTCGTGAGCATGACCCCATCCAAGAAGTCATTGGAAGTCAAGCGCAAATTGTAATCCTTCTTTGAAGCTATACTGCGAATAGTCATTTGGACGTAAGAAGCCATACGCGGCGGAGTCTTGAGTTGACTTTCGCGCACGATGCAGATGTCGCCGTTGTAATTCACGGCGTGACCCTTGCGAAGCTGGATAACGGGAACTTTAGCCATACACGCCGCAGGGTACCACCACTCTGCAGCACAGTCAAGCCCTTTTTTCTATCTTGCGACTCGCGGAGCCAAGGAACCACGCAGGCATGATGCAGCACCACCGTCCGCCATGTGCCGCTCCCCGGCTTCCCGCACTTCACATTCGCTTCGTACCTCCTTCTCGGGCACCCGCAGCAGCCTCCTTCACAAGTTGATTTGATACAGGGGTCTGTTATTGGCGGAATCAAGGATCGCGAAAGCCTCGCGGTGGATAGACGGGTCGGAGCGGAAACGGAGACGCCCGGTGCACAGTTGCTCCAACTCCAGCATCAATTTAGCATCTTCATTCTTAAAGCGGGAGAGCACGCTACTGTTGACTACCACAATCATATCTTTCACGGTATCGCGATAGCGCATGATGGTCGCCTTCAGTTGCCGTTGGATTTCGACGCTCATCGTCATGACACTCTTGATACGCCCGCGCCCGTGGCAGTAGGGACAGTAATCGTTGACGTAATCGAGGAGGGATTCATTGATGCGCTGACGGGTCATCTCCATCAGACCAATGGGCGTAATCTGCATCACCTGAGTCTTGGCTTTGTCTCGCTTCAACGCCTCCTTCATCGCTTTGTAGACTGCTACTTGGTCTTTGCGGTGGCGCATATCGATGAAGTCGACCACCACTAAACCGCCGATATTGCGTAGCCGCAGCTGACGAGCTATCTCGCGGGCGGACTCCAGATTAGTTTCCAGAATGGTTTTGTCTAGGTCTTTATTGCCCTTGTTACGTCCGGTGTTGATGTCGATGGCGATAAGTGCTTCGGTTTCATCGATGACGAGGTACCCGCCGCAGGGCAGAACAACTTGACGCTGGAAGGCTTCGTTAATTTGCCTCTCGATGCCCAACTCTTCAAAAATGGGTTGGCAGGTAGGTAAAAACTGGATATGCCTCTTCGAGCGACGGGAGATTTTACCGGCTATCTCCTGCATGCGCTCAGTGGTTTCTTGGTTATCGCAGAGGATGGTGTCCACATTGTCCGTGAGGAAATCACGTGCCGTGCGCTCAATGAGGTCCGGCTCGCGGTAGACGCAGTGCGGATTGGGGTCGGCGTTAAATTTTTCTTCCACCTCATGCCACTGGGTCAGCAGCATCGCCAAATCGCGCACAAAGTGCCGGAAGCGTTGCCCCTGAGCCACAGTACGCATGATAATACCCATCCCCTCCGGTACGTGGAGCTTTTGCACGATTTGGCGCAACCGCTGTCTTTCCTTCGGGTCCTCGATCTTGCGCGATATCCCAAATTGGTCCGTAAACGGCATGAGCACAATGTAGCGACCCGCTAGGGAGATATTGGTCGTCACACGCGGTCCCTTGGAACTGATAGGACCCTTCGTCACCTGCACCATAATCTCAGACCCCACCGGGTAGATGTTCGGAATATCCTTACTGGTTATTTTTTTCTGTGTACGGCGCGGTCGCCCTTCTTTTTGAATTTCTTCCATGGAAGAGTCCAGCGCAAAAGGCAGGGCATCCCAGTAGTGCAAAAAGGCATTTTTTTCATACCCGATGTCCACAAACATGGCTTTCAGCCCCGGCTCGATGTTTTTCACACGCCCCTTAAAGATACCGCCTACAATGTTGTCCTCCCCTTCACGCTCAATGCTGTATTCTTCCAGCACCCCGTCTTCCAGTAAGGCAACTCGTCGCTCCAACTTCTCGGAGTTCACGACAATCGTTGTCCCCTCCCTCGGGTTGATGCGTCCCAACCCGAAGAAGCGTTTCACTGTGTTAATCATTTTTCTAAGAATGTTCAATGTATATGATATGTTAATTATCAACGCAAGCAGGAGCATATACGGCACACCGTATACACCGCGTGGACAGTCCGCATCCTCCTCCTGCGGTCGGTATATTGCATGGACCGACCCCCTCTACGGGATATGCGTCAATCAATGTTCTTAAACAGGGCATCGCTCTCTTGCAAGCATTTACCTGTTCCTTCCGCTACGGCACTCAGCGGGTCTTCCGATATTTCGATGGGCAGACCTGTCTGTTCGTGCAGCAACTCTCGCAATCCTTGCAGCAATGCTCCGCCGCCCGCAACGGTAATACCCCGGTCGTACAGGTCACTTGCCAGTTCTGCCGGGCAGTGATCAAGCGTTTGCAATACGGCGTTTACAATAATATTCAGTTTATCCTGCAGGGCCTCACGGACTTCTTCGGAGCGTACGGTCACCGTCTTCGGCAGACCCGTCCCCCGGTCCCTCCCGCGTACCTCCATGGTGAGCTCTTTTTGCAAAGGATGGGCAGAGCCTATCTGAATCTTGACGCCCTCTGCTGTTCTGGTTCCGACAAGCAGATTGTGAGCTGTTTGCATGTGTCTTACGATGGCTTCATCCAACGCGTCACCACCGCATTTTTCAGATTGGCTGTGCACGATTCCGCCGAGGGAGATGATGGCGACTTCGGTGGTGCCGCCACCGATATCCAAGATCATACTGCCGAGCGGCTCCTTAACAGGCAAACCGGCCCCTATGGCCGCAGCCATGGGTTCTTCTATGAGACGCACTTGACTTGCCCCGGAATTGTAGGCTGATTCTTCAATAGCGCGTCGCTCTACCTCCGTAATACCGGAAGGGTGGGCAATGAGGATACGCGGACCGCGTATGCTGCGGTGCTGTATGGCTTTCTTGATAAAGTATCTCAGCATGTTTTCCGCTACGTCGAAGTCCGCTATCACTCCTTCTTTGAGTGGACGAATTGCCATCACATCGCCTGGGGTCCTCCCCAGCATCCGCTTCGCTTCTTCCCCCACTGCTATCACTTTGCCGCCCTTCATGGCAACTACGGAGGGCTCTCGTAGCACGATCCCTTGGTTTTTGATATATACCAAGGTGTTGGCCGTGCCTAAGTCGATCCCGATGTCGGTCGAGAACAACCCTATAAGTTTCTTGAAAAACTGTAGCATGAGTCGAAAATGTTGATATGGGTGCAGGTTTTCTCGATATCTTTCCGTTTCCTCATCGCACGCGGCACCGAAGTACTCGCTGCCACCCGTGCCGCACGCGCCAAGGTGAAACACACCCGCGCGTATTATGGAGAGGGTTTGCCGTGTTGTCAAGCCAGTATTTTGGGACCTAGACTAAATTATCCTCCGAAATATTTGAGGATAAGTAGACAATCTGCGTTTAATTTTGCATTTTCCCCCGACCTCGCTTTCTCCCATCGTGAAAGAGTTTCGTGAGGAACTTCCCTTGTTTATGCACCCGTTGCTGTGGTTCCGGAGTTTGATTACTCAGTTCAAAGTTGGTGCGGGCTTGGTGAAGTTCTCTTTCCACCTGTGTTTCATTCAAACCGCAGTGTTTGAGCAGTTCTCGTGTCATTGCCAAGGCAACTTCTTCTTCCCCGGAGAAAAACAGGGAATGCCGGTCATCGTCCGGCAGCTCCTTTCGCAGGGCGTAGGCAGAGCGTGAGTACGCCGTGTAGGCCATCACCGCTATTCCCGGAACCAAACTGTGTGCTGTTGCCGTGATTTCCGCCGTGGGGGCGGCAACGGAGGTGATGATGATGGCACTGGCTTGCTCCACCCCTGCCAAAGTGAGGATGGTGCGTTGACGGGCATCTCCGTGCAGCGCAGGTACCCCCTCGTCGTTGAGGCGTGCCACCGTGTCAATGTTCATCTCGATGACCACAACCTCCACGCCCTTGTACTTGGAGAGGATGTCGGCAAGTGTTTTACCGCAGGGTCCGTAGCCCACGATGATGACGCGGTTGCTACCCGCCGCAGGTTCGGGGAGCTCCCCGGTCGGGCGTCTTACGCCGATACCCCGGTCCTCAAAATACTTGATCAAACGCGGAACGTAACGGTACAGGGAGGCGTTCAGAACGATCGAGATAATGGCTGTACCGGTGATCACATTGACGGCGGAGTGAGGCAGCAGCTCGTATTTGGACTCGATGAGGGACGCCAAAATGAACGAAAATTCCCCCACCTGCGAAAGGGATGTACTCACAAGGAGAGCCATCCGACTCGATTGTTTGAGAAAGCGCACGACGATATAGGCAACGATCGGCTTGGCAAACAACGTGAGGAGGACGGCACTCAGTGCAATCGGCCATTGTTCCCAAAGCCCCTGCCAATCAAACCCCATGCCGACGGATACAAAGAACAACACGGCGAAAGCGTCCCGCATCGGTAACGCATCCGATGCTGCCCGTGCCGAGAACTTCCCCTGCCCCACCACCATGCCGGACAAGAACGCACCGAATTCCAGTGATATGCCAAAAGCCGCCGATGACAGCACAGCGATGCCCAATGCCAAGACGAGGACCGAGAGCGTGAAAAGCTCCCCGTTCGCGATGCGGGAAACAAACCTCAGAGTCGGTGTAATTACCCACTTGCTCAGGAAGAGGACGACGAGGATGAGCCCCACCAGCCTCATTGCCAGCCAGCCCAATGCCGGTCCGAGGGCTTTCCCCTCGAAAAAGACCGGTAGGAGTACCAAGAGCACAATGGTGAAAATGTCCTCCACGACCAGCCACCCCAAGGCAGTGTGCCCGGATGGCGTCGATAGAATTTTGTTATCTTCCAGCACTCGAGTGAGTACGACGGTGCTCGATATGCACATGCACGCACCGAACATCAATGCCGCCACCCATGTGGTTTCCCCTGCCAACCAGTAGTAGAAGACCGCGCCAAGCAGGGCACGCGCCACCATACACACGATGGCTCCCGGCACAGCCACTCGTTGCACGGCGAGCAGGTCTTTGATGTGGAACTGCAACCCCACCCCGAAGAGCAAAAGGACGACGCCGATATGCGAAAAGTTTTCCACCATTTCGTGCACCGTTTCTCCGGGTACTAGCCCTTCCAGCCACTTAGTTCCCACGAGACTTCCCACGATGATACCTGCGATGAGATAGCCCACCAGTGGGGAGAGTCTACATCTTTGCATAATGATGCCCAGCAGCAAGGCGAGGGACAGTCCTATGGCGAGTGTTTCTATCATGATACGACGCGTGTCCAGAGTACTTTCAGATATCGTCCCTCCGGGTAGGTGGACAAATACGGATGATCCCAGCCGGGACCGCCGGTTTCCAAAATCTGCAACCGCTTACCGAGGCGTTGAGCGGTATGTATGACGAGGTTTTCAAAGTCGGGCGCGCTCAGCAACCCGGAACACGAGCAGGTCACGAACAGCCCCCCGTTCTTGACGCATTGCAACCCCAAGGAGTTGAGGTCTCGGTATTTCTTGAGCCCCTCCGCTCGCTCTTCATCGCGTCCCTGTACCAGTTTCGGCGGGTCAAGTAGAACGACGTCGAATTGTTTCCCGTTGCGGATCATCTGACGGGCGTATGTAAACGCGTCTGCATGGACAAAGTCTATGCGCAACGGACCACGCCGGGAGTTGATATTGGCGTTTCTCTTGGCCATGGAGATGGCTTTTTCGTCTAGGTCAACGGCTGTCACCTCGCCTGCCCCGCCCAATAGCTTGGCATAAATGGAGAAGCCGCCGGAATAACAACAGAGGTCCAGCATGCTCTTCCCCTTCACCAAGCGCGAGAGTTTCAGACGATTCTCCCGCTGGTCACAGAAGAAGCCGGTCTTGTGCCCCACTTCGAAGTCAATTTCGAAGTTTACTCCGTGTTCCATCGCGCGAACGCGCTTTACCGGGTCGCCCGGCGGTGCCGTGGCGGGGTCGATACCTTCCATCCGTGCCACCGCTTCGTCCACCTGTATCACCTGTTGCCGTGTGCCGCACAGCTCGTGCAGCAGGGGCAACCATCCGCCGAGCCTCTTCCACACCCCCAGCACACTGACTTCCACGCTCAACACGTCATTGTAGCGGTCAACCACCAATCCCCCTAATCCATCGGAGTCTCCGTGCACCACGCGGTACATGTTTGTGTCTGCGGGCATCCATCGCTTACGCCATTCTGCGGCATTGCGCAGGGTGTCGAGGAGGTCCTGCTCCGTGAGCGGAACGCTTCCGTGGCGCAACACGCGCAACGGAATACGCGACTGCGGGTTCCAGAAGCCCGTGCCGAAGTATTCCCCATTCTTATCGTAAACGTGGATGAGGTCACCTGCCTTCGCCCCCCCACTCACCTCCCCGAGCATTCGCGGAAACACCGCCGGGTTGTACGTGAAGTACTTCAACTGCACCCACGGCTTTAACCGGGCGTCACTGCCGGGCGGCACCTGTGCCCCGATACCCGAGTCCCGCCGCTCGGAGTACCCCCTTCGTCCTCCGCCTCCCTGTGTCTTCGCGCCCACGCCCGCATCCTATCACATACAGGTTCCCATGTCAAGGCACCAAAACATACCTGTCCCAAGGAAATAAATGCTAAGAGCGGAGAGCCAATATTATCACGAGACAACACAGGAGTGATTAAGTACGAGGCGCGGCCAGGGTGCACACACATAAACGAACATCAAGATTTCGAAGTGCTCGCTGCGGTTCTCAACTTTCCACGACCGTATACAGTTCGGGGGGGAGAGAGGTGAGGAAACGGGAAGCGTGGCAGTATTGACCGTCGTAGCTACGCCCGTTGAAGCGCGGGTACGAGAGAAAGAGGCGATTTTTTGCGCGGGTGACAGCCACGTAGAAGAGGCGAGTTTCTTCTTCTATTTCGCGCGGATTGGCACTGTTGATGACGCGATAGTGCGGGAACATACCCTCCCCCAGAAAGATGATGAACACATTGTTCCATTCCAGCCCCTTGGCTTGGTGGATGGTACTCAGGGTGACACGCGGTACATCCGGCGAAAGGGCGTTGGTATCGGTCTCACTGAGGAGGGCTACTTGGGAGAGGAAGTCATCCAGAGATTCCGCGTCTGTCAGGGAACGGGAGAGCTGCCGGATGTCTTCGATGCGGTCATCGGCATTTTCATACACCACGTACAGGGAGGGTTCCAAATGCTCGAGCACCTTCTCTATCATTTCTCCCGGAGGAAGCTCCTGTCCCTCGGGCGCGAGCTCATCCAGCGTCTGCATCGCACCCATCCAACCGCTGCCAGCAGCTGCCGGGATGCCGATATTCTTTGCTATTTGCGCGAAGTGCGGGCGTGTGTCGGGATGTTCCACCGCCCAAGCCGCGCACGCCTTTTGCCAGCTCCGCCACATTTTGTCAGCCGTAGCCTCGCCCACTTTCGGGAGCGGAGCAATGATGCGGCGAAAAGCCATCTCATCGCCGGGGTTGGCGAGCAGTCGCAAATAAGCGATGACATCTTTGATGTGCGCCTGTTCAAAGAAGCGTTGACCGCTGGTGACGCGGAAGGGGATATTCTGACGCGAGAGCTCCACCTGTATGTCTAGGCTATGGAAATGAGCGCGGTAAAGGACGGCGATTTCCGTGGGGGACTCGCCTCCGTCGAGCAGTTCCCGAATGCGCTCCGCCACGTAAAGGGCTTCGACATGGTTGTCCGGCGCGGGGAAAATGCTCGGCAAAGTGCCGTCGGACGACCTAGCCGGGCGCAGGACTTTGCGGAATTGGCGCACATTGACGGCGATGGCGGCATTGGATACGGCGAGGATGGCAGGTAAACTGCGGTAGTTGGTCTCAATTTTGTACACCTCCGCGTCCGGGTAACGGTGGGTGAAGTCGAAGATGTGGTCCACCCTAGCCCCGCGCCATGAGTAGATACTCTGCGCATCATCGCCGACCACTTCCAAGGCGGTGCGTTCTCCGCCGCTCAGTAGGCTGATAATGCGGTCTTGCAGCACGTTTGTGTCTTGATACTCATCCACCAACACGTGATGAAAGCGGGCTTGTAGGAGACTCCTCACCTCTTCATCTTTTTGCAGGAGAAGCAGGAGGCTGGTGAGTAAATCGTCGAAGTCCATGGCGTTAGCCTCCCGTTTGCGCTGCGCGTAACTCTCAAAGAGTGAGCGGATAGCTTGCGCATGTTCTCGGAGATGCGGGAAGCTCGTACGCAGCAGCCCCTCCCAATCCTGCCCCGTATTGAGCGCGAGACTATGCAGCGAAAGCAGGAGCTCCGGTTTGGGAAAGGAGGATGACTTGGAGCCCCCTCCCGCCACTTGCTTGACGAGTAGGCGCATGAGAGCTTTTTGGTCATCCGAGTCGAGTATGCTGAATCCTTTTTGGTAGCCGAGCCTGACGGCATGCGAGCGCAGAATGCGGTTGGCGACAGAATGGAAGGTCCCGCCCCATATTCTCCCCGCTTCCGCTCCCACCAAGCGATTCACGCGCTCCAACATTTCACGCGCGGCTTTGTTCGTAAATGTCAGCAGAAGAATACACCACTCGGGAACGCCCTGCGAGAGCAACCACGCCACCCGGTAGGTGAGTGTACGGGTTTTCCCGCTGCCCGCACCGGCTATCACCAGAGCATGCCGCGCCTTGGTGGTGACAGCGGCGAGCTGCTGCTCATTGAGGTGTTCCGTCAGGGCGGCAGCGTTCTCAAGCGGGGAAGTTTGCACGCGGTATCAGAAGTCGAGGTAAATTTCTGCGCGACGGTTTTCGCTGCGAATCGTGCTGATGGTGCTCGATGAGTCCCCCGCCTTGAAGGAACGGTGCGGTTGACTCTTCCCCATCCCGCGCGTCGTGATGTGCTCTGCCGGTACGCCGTGCGAGATAAGGGTCTGCCTGACCGCTTCTGCCCGACGTTGCGAAAGATCTAGGTTGTAGGATGCACTGCCGACATCGTCCGTGTGCCCGGAGATGTTGAGTTTGCCGTTGCTCTTGACGAGCAGTTGAGCAACAATCTTCAGCTGGCTTTGAGAACGTGGGCTCAGCGTGGCATCGTCAAACCCGAAATGCAGGACTAAGGAGTCGCCGCCGTGCGGGTTTTTCACGATGGGGAAGTACACCCCTCCCTCCTTGGCGGCTGTCTGTTCGTAGTGCGCGAGGATGTTGTCGAGTGCGACTGCTTTGACACGCCATCCCTTATTTTCAACACGTGTCAGCTCTACCCCGACATTGCCCGCCGTCCCGCTTCCCTCTTTCGGGGAGAGGTAGACGAGGAAACCGGCGTTCTCCTCGTTCATGAGAACGTTGCGCAGGGGTATTTGCCCGCGCAGCTTCAAGTCTCCTTCTTCGAACATCATGCACAGACCTGCCAGTGTAGCATCCGACACCTCGGTGCCGCTAACGAGCGCACGCGCCGCATTCATATCGCCGTGCGCCAAGGATTCCAGAAAGCCCTCCACCACACTGATGGCATCGCTCTGCGCGTCCACCTGCGTTTTGTCCGCCGACACTTTCTGCACGCTCACGACTCGTGGTTTCCCTTGAGCAGGTGTCTCTACCGTTACAAGCAGGTGATCCTGTCCGCTTTCGGTGGATAGCCGGTAACGCGTCTTTTTGCCGTCCGTACCCTGCTCGGGCAGTATCGTGCCCACCTCCTGCACCGTGACCTTCTCCTCTCCCGGCGTCCACTCCTGTATGGCTTGTTGAGACTCCTGCGAAAGCCCTTCCTTCTGAACGAGTTCCTGCACAGCTTCCTGCTTCTGCTGCTCCGGCATTTGCAGAACTTGCGCGAGTCGGAGTGCCTCGGCGTGTTCCACAGAGTGCGGTCGCTCCGTGGGCGCAGGCGGTTCAGCTACCGGTTGCTCCTGCGGGGGAGCGGGTGGTTGCGGTATGTCCGTCCCTTGGTCGCCGGGGGGGGGGGCGGGTTGTTGGGTGTCGCTCGCCGCCTGCGTCGCGGGTGGCTGCTGCTGCCCCGCGTTCCGACTCTCCGCCTCCTTCATGATTCCGCGATAGATGCCGGTAACCATCGCCGCTATGAGTAAGAGAATAATAAACAGGGTAAGGAATGAATGTTTTTTCATGGTGTAAGGTAATGTTGAGGTGTTACGGGGATGACTCCGGGTTCTTCCGGTAGCTCGGTGGGACGCTCGCTTTCCCGTGTACCGGCTTCCAACGACCGGATGCGGCGCACTTCCGCAAAAGGATCGGGGATGGGTGGCGCGGGGTATTCGGCGAGTAACTTCGCCGGGTCCACGCGGTTCATGGTACCCGTCGGGTGGTATCCGCGCATACCCGCCTCAGTGCTTTGCGAGCGAATGACTTCAAAGTGTAAATGTGCTAGGTACTTTCCATCAGCTGTGCCGATGCTGCCGACCCGTTGCCCGCGACTCACCATCTGCCCCACTCGCACGTCCCGCGTGTCCAAATGCGCGTAGAGAGTTTGGATTACCCCTCGTTCTTTCGGGATACGGTGCGCCAACACAACCACGTTGCCCCATTCCGCCGAGGGTTTCCCGCTGTACACGACCAGCCCGCGCCCCGCAGCACTCACCTCCACACCTAAGTCGGTATTTTCACCGCCTATCCCGTTGAGGTCTTCGCCGGTGTGGTGCCCATGCCGCTTTTCATTCATCGCCCCGAACGGTTGAGCATCATAGACCATCGCCCCACTCGGGGCTCCGCATGGCCACTGAAAGCCGTCCACTTCCGGCGCGGTGACCAGCTCTTCCGCCCGCAGCAAAATCAACCCGCCGAGTACCCTCGCCACCGGCTGTGCCATCGGCTCCGCCCTCTGCGCATCCCGCACCTCCTCCCGTCCCCTCCCGACATCACTCAGCCACCAACATACCCCCGCCACACCCACCCCCGCAAGCACATAAAACAGCTTGCGAAAAATCGGCGTCTTGTGCGTCCCTCTCATCCCCCACATTCTACCCTCCTACCCCCCCTCCTTTCAAGCAAAATCACACACCCTGCATCCCATGACCACAACCGTCCCGAATAAATTAAAGGCTTAGTGGTGGGCGGTGACCTCGAGGCAGGAAGACACGGAGGTGATCAAGTACGAGGTACGAAGTGAAGGAGTTAGGCGCAACGGAGTTGCGCAGGGGAGTTGGAAGGAGG
>CAYRJI010000049.1:0-15526 GCA_964424645.1 uncultured Akkermansia sp.
TTCCCGGTGCCGGTCTCTACCACTTCGGAGTGCTTTCCTCCGCCATGCACATGGCATGGATGCGCACCGTTGCCGGACGTTTGAAGAGTGACTACCGCTACTCCGTCGGCGTGGTGTACAACAACTTCCCGTGGCCGAGTTCCACGGGCACGCAGCGTGAGAAAATCGAGGCTGCCGCCCAAGGCGTGCTCGATGCTCGGGCAAAGTACTCCGGCAGCACGCTTGCGGATCTCTACGACCCGCTGCTGATGCCGCCGGAGCTGCGCCGCGCGCACAGGGCACTGGATGCTGCCGTGGACGCCGCGTATGGGCGCAGGTTTGCGGGGGAGGCGGCGCGGGTGGCGCATCTTTTCACGCTGTACGAGAAGTTGGTCCGGTCTGAGACGCCGAGCACACAGTCACCCGACAACCGCAAGTGACAGCTTCCTCCGCCCGGTACTCTACTTCTCTCGCCTAGCGCAGGTATGAGGCACGGCGGTGCCTCAGAGTCTCACACAACGTTGGCAGAGGGCTCGGTCGACGAGGACGAGGGCGGTCATGGCTTCGACAATGGGGACGGCACGCGGAAGCACGCAGGGGTCGTGCCGTCCTTTGCCGCAGATGCGGGTCGGAGATGGCTCGTCCGTGACTGTTTCCTGCTCCTGCATGATAGTGGCAGTGGGTTTGAAAGCGAGTCGCATGAAGAGCTCCTCCCCGTTGCTGATACCACCCTGAATACCGCCCGAGTTGTTGGTACGCGTGCGCACGCGCCCCGCTTCCGTGAAAAAGGGGTCATTGTGGCGGGAACCGCACTGACTCGCCCCGGCAAAACCGCTGCCGACTTCGAAACCCTTACATGCCGGAATGCTCAGCATGGCGTGCCCGAGGAGGGCTTCCAGCTTATCGAAGACCGGGTCGCCCAGCCCGGGAGGAACACCGCGCACAACACATGCTACCACCCCACCCAAGGAGTCCCCGTGCTCTCGCGCTTCTGTGACGGCACGCTCCATAGCTCGGGCGGAAGCGTCATCCGCCGTACGCACCGGGTTGGTTTCCACGGAGGCACGCGTCACCTGTGCAGCCGACAACTCGCAGACCACTGTGCCTACCTGTTGCACCCATGCGATGATCTCCACCTGCGGACAGAGTAGGCGCAGCACGGCACGAGCCACAGCCCCTGCTGCCACGCGGGCTACCGTTTCGCGCGCACTGGCACGCCCCCCACCCGCCCACGCGCGTATCCCGTACTTGGCATCGTAGGTGTAGTCGGCGTGCGACGGTCGGTAGGTATGCCGGAATTCTTCGTAAGCACTGCTGTGGGCATCCGTATTGCGCACCAAAAGGGCGATGGGTGTGCCGAGCGTGAGCCCCTCAGCACTGATGCCACTGAGTATCTCCACGGCGTCGCTCTCCCGGCGCGGGGTCGTCAGGGTACTCTGACCCGGGCGGCGACGGTCGAGCTCCTGCTGAATGTATTCGCAGGTGAGAGGGATACGCGGCGGGCAGCCGTCTATCACCACCCCGACGGCGGCACCGTGCGACTCCCCCCACGTGCTGATGCGAAATATTTCTCCGAAGGAACTGCCCATAATTTGCGTGCCCATGATAACGTATTCGGCGAAAAAAGCAAGTGCGGAGTTCACAGCTGTCCCGGATAAACCCATATCTGTCCCAAAAAAATATGAGCTTTGTGGTGGGCGGTAACTTTGAGGCAGGGAGACGCGAGGGTGATCAAGTACGAGGTACGAAGTACGAAGTACGAAGTGAAGGGGTTAGGCGCAACGGAGTTGCGCAAAGGGAGATGATGGAAGCAAAGCCGAAACGACGTGTGGGAACTAATTCCATGCACCCGTGAGGTTAGTACACGCGTGGTAGGCGGGTCCATGAAGAGGCACTCGCGTGGCACCACTGTTCATCACAAATGACACGTCCGGTTAAAGCCGTAGATTCCCAACACGCGCATCACACACGTCTTTCCTGCACGCATCCATTGCCTACCACGCCCGCCACTCCCCCGGCTTTGCCACTTCGTACTTCCCCGCCTCTCACTCACCGCATCACTCCCCTGCCCACACTCACCATCGCCACCCACGCACTCCCGGTACCATCCCGTACCTCCCGCCACAGCTCTGCCACTTCGTACTTCGTACTTCGTACCTCGTACTTCGTGCTGGACGTCTGCAACCCGCATGGGGATTAGCATGGCGGTGCTTCTCAAAAATTTTCTTGAGATGGGCGAGACCGCTCCAATTCCTTGGTCAGCTTGAAGTGCAGTTTCGCCACATCGCGCAGACGGCTAAAACCATGCTGCGCGACAAAGCTGCAGGCGGCAGTCAGCACATGCGGGGCACAACCCAAGGGTAACTGACAATGCGCGGCGTGCGATGTCTGCCTCATCCACTCCACAAACCGCGCACGTGCCAAAATGGATGCAGCCGCCACGGCTAGGTCGCTTTCCGCGCGGGGTCGCTGCTCGAGCACCACCGGCATACCACGGTCTCCCAGAGCATGCCGCAGCACCCCCTCCCCGGCAAATTGGTCACTCAGTGCGCGCGGACAGCTCGGCACCTTGGTATGCAGGGCGGCAATGACACGGGCGTGCCCCCAAGCAAGCAGGGTGTTCAAATTGCCCAGCTGCGCATACAACTCGTTGTAGCGGGCGGGTCCGATGCAAAGTACCTCGTACGCGATGCCCGGTAGTTCCTTGACCTGAGCGGCAACACGGGCGATCTGCTCGTCGCTGCTCATTTGCTTACTGTCCTTGCAACCGAGGCGCGCTAACTGCGGAGCCACAGTCTCGTTGACGTACACACCCGCTACTACGAGGGGACCGAAGTAGTCTCCCTTGCCGCTTTCATCTGTGCCGAAATGCGGCGTGAGCTGCTCTGCGGGGAGTATGTGACCTTCTTCCGTTTGCGCCGCATCCCACCCCTCGGGCAGCATCTGCCGCACAAACTGCTCTGTTCCCTTGCCCTGCACCACGAGTTTGCCGTGCTTCGGGAAGTAAGCGACACTGACCCCCGGACCTTCGTAGCAAAACGCCGCATAGTCTCTCTCTTTCTCTCGGAATGAGGTGTCCGCCCTCATGCCCGCCCGAAGCTGCTCCGCCCGCGCGCCGCTTATCACTGTGCTGAACCGGTCGGTCATCCCCCTCCACTTTGCCACATTTTGCCCGTCAGTCAACTCTCAAATCTCGCCATTTTCGCATAAAATGGGGATGTTGACAAAAAAAATCCTGTTTAGCCGCTTTTTTGGTGTGACAAACGGCTGAAAATGCGCTATCTTACGCACAGCGTTTTTTTATTCACCAAATACTACACGCCATGTCTAAAACAATCACTAAGCGAGAATTGGTCAACAGCATCTGTGCTGAATTGAACGGTAACCTCACCCAAGTCGACGTCCTAGAAGTGATCCAAAAGGCCATCGATCTTGTGACTGCATCTATCGGCAGGGGTGATCGCATCGTATTGCGTAACTTCGGTACCTTTGTGGTAAAGGAAGTGAAGGCCAAGGTGGGTCGTAACCCCAAGGACCCGAAGAAGGATGTTCCTATCCCTGCCCGCCAAATCGTGAAGTTTAAGGTCGGCAAGGTTCTCAGAGAGGCTGCCGCCAATAGCAAACACTGAGTTCTCCTGATACTCTCCGGTGCGGGGCGCATTCCTCCCTTGGGGCGTGTGCCCCTGCTGTGTTTGCACCCGGTGGTTTCATGTCGCAGGTTTACTCTTCCTGTGCGGCTGTTGTGCTGTGTGTTTCCCCGGACGCGAACGCGGAGCACGGTGGATGGTGCGCGTGTCCCCGCAGTATAAATGCAGGGTTTTTGCATGGACGCAAAAATTAGGGTTGCCATTCGATCGTGAATGGTGTATCATGAGTCCACCTCATTTTGGTAACACGCATACTGAATATGTCAGACAATATCGAAACCCAAGTAGTTGATGTCATCGTCGAGCAACTCGGCGTTGATCGCGAGAAGGTGACCCCTGATGCCAAGTTAATAGATGATCTTGGGGCAGATTCTCTTGATACGGTCGAGCTCGTCATGACGCTCGAGGAGAGATTTTCGGTGGAAGTCCCGGACGAGGACGCCGAGAAACTCAGAACTGTGAGTGAAGTGGTCGCCTACATCAAGGAACACAAGCAAAACTGAAGCGAGCGGACCACCTCAGAAACGCGGGGTGCATCATGCGATAGCCCGCTTTGCCGCTGCATGAACCATGTGTGACGGATCAGAAAGGGGGAGTGCATGAAAGGCGACAAGGTAGGGTATGCAATACGGCACACGAAGGTGCTCTATTTGCCGTATAGGCGGATCGAGTCGTTCGGCGAGACGCGGTATAACTTTCGCCTCCTCAGCGAACCGATGGACGAGGTTGGCTCGTGTCGGGTGCGCATCGGATGGGTTGAGGTCGGTAAACCTCGCATCCTAAAACCCAAGCACTTGCGTGGTCCGGAAACCGAGGGCTTCAGCGACGAAGCAACCCGTTTTTTTGATTGGTTGCGTGAGCAGGGTTTGCCCGTCCGTGCTTTCATCTCTTATGGCTTTCATTTCAGCCGCTCAGATGTTCAGGAGGAATATCTGCACGATGACATCCGCGTGGTGAGCGATCAGGTCGTTCGGGAAGCAGAAAGCAGCGGGGATACCCTGCGCGCCGTGATAGAGGGCGTGGATGATGCTTGGGAAATCTCCTTATTGAGTTTTATGCTCGAAATGATTCAGCAGTCCCATGAGATTAACGTTTTCGATTATAAGCGTCGCGGTCTTCTGTAGCATCGCAATGGCACAGGAGAACTTCTCTCTCTGGCCCCGCCGTCCGGCAGAGCTGGAGCAGGCTCAGCGTCTGCACCGTGGGGGTAAGGATGCGCAAGTTCTGAAATTACTCTCCCCTTTCCTCCATAAACGCAGTCTGGCGGGGCACGAAGCACGGCGGCTGACAGGTGCCATCAACATGCGGCGTTACCTGAGTGTCCGTCATCCGCGCATGCATATCCATACCGTGCGTCGCGGAGAAACCTTGGACCGCATCGCCGGTGCCTGCAAAAGCTCCGCTGAACTCATTGCCTATGTCAATCGGATGTTGAACCCATCCGACCTGAAAGTCGGGCAGGAATTGTACATCGTCCCGTCAGACCTGCGAGCCGAGCTGCGCCCGAAGGAGCTCGAAATTTCTCTGTGGGATGGCTCTTCATTTGTGGCAGCCTACGATATTCAATGCCCGCCCGAGTTACAGGAGGGTCCCAACGAAGATACATCGCTTGCCGAACGCACCGGAGAGCTCAACGGTTCTCGCCTCCCGCGAGCATCGGCATTTTTCCCCTCTGCCAATCGAAAACTGTATCTCTCCAACGGCATCATTCTCTCGAGCTCGGGGCAACCCTCTCCGCACGGTAGCTGCATCCGCTTAGCCCCCAAAGACCTCAACGAGCTTTCCCTACTCCTCGGCAAGGGTGCACGGTTTACTATCGTGCGCAAAACAATCACCGAGCAGAAAATACCCGGAGAGCCACATCTGCCCCAACAAAATTAAGGGGGTGGCACACCTGCCCCAATAAAATTCTCGAAAAACGCTGCGATGCTGGTCCCCATGTGGGTTGCAGACGCCCAACAGGAAGTACGAGGTACGAAGTGGCAAAGCTGTGGCGGAAGGTACGGGATGGTACCGGGAGTGCGTGTGTGGCGGTGGCGAGTGTGGGCAGAGGAGTGATGCGGTGCGTGAGAGGCGGAGAAGTACAAAGTGGCAGAGCCGGGGAGTGGCGGGCGGAGTAGGCAATGGATGGCGTGCGGGAAAAACGTGTGTGATGCGAGTGTTGGGAATCCACGGCTGTAACCGGACGTGTCATTTGTGATGAATGGTGGTGCCACGCGGGTATCTCTTCATGGACCACGTGTGTACTAACCTCACGGGTGCGTGGATTTAGCTCCCACACGTCGTTTCGACCCTGCCTCCTCCCGCCGTGCCCGCGCAACCTCGTTGCGTCTAACTTCTTCACTTCGTACTTGATCACCTCCGTGTTGCCACGCGACGAAGTCATCGTTCTACTCTGGGCGTTTGATTTATTTGGGGCAGGTGTGGTTTCACGTACATCGTTCCTGCTCGGAGAGGTAGCACGCGGGGTCGCTGCCGAACAGGTGACCGTTGGCGATAGCCGCACGGGTACGGAAACCGCCGCCGCAGAGGGCGAAGTGACGGCAGTGAGCACAGGGACCGGAAAGCTTTTTTTGGCGTTCGGCGGGGTCATCACTGCCGCGCAACTCCCGCAGCAGGGGGGCAGAGGAAGAGAGCGATGCCTCCCACACGCGGGAAAATGGTTCCGATTTGACATTGCCGAGGGAGATTTTTTGCCAGAATTGGTCCGGGTGGATATTTCCCTGAGAATCGATATTGGCGATGCCGCGACCGGAGCTGTTAGCCCCGCCGCCGTTCCAAGTAAGCAGACGCCGCGTCTGCGCCGCCAATGGATTATGTTCCTTGAGTTGCCGCAGCAGGATGTACACGCCGTCGGCGGGTTGAGTCACAGTCAGTAACTCGCGGGAACTACCCGCGGCATGCCAAGCGGCGGAGCGAGCTAAGAGCATATCCAGAGCCGCGCGCGACTCCTCCGGTCGCAGGGCTGCCACATCCACCCCGCGCCCGGTGGGGACGAGGTGGTAAAAGCAGACACGTGGGATGTTGTGCCGCTCGATAAAGTCGAGGATTTGCGGCATATTCCGCACATTATTGCGGGTGAGGGTGAGACGCAGCCCGGTCTTCTGCCCGAGCTCCTCGCAGAGTCTGAACCCGCGAATAGCCGCGTCAAACGCCCCGGGCATCCCGCGAAATTGATCGTGCACGGCACCGATGCCGTCCAAGGAAATACCCACGTATGCCACCCCCAAACGCTTGAACAACCGCGCCGATTCGCGGGTAATCCGCGTGCCATTGGTGGAGATCGTGACCTTGAGTCCGCGAGCGGCGGCGCGTTCCAGCAGCTCCGGCAGGTGCGGGTGCAGCAGAGGTTCACCGCCCGAAAGCAGCAGGGCACTCGCGCCGTACTCCGCCAAATCATCGATGACGGCGTAACACTGGGCGAGGGTGAGTTCCCCCGGGTAGTGCTCCGCGTGGGAATCCGCGTAGCAGTGCACGCAGCGCAAATTGCAGGTGCGCGTGATATTCCATACCACAATGGGCTTGCGCGTGCGCGACGACGCCGGAGCGCATGGTGATTCGGACGCGTGGGACAGCCCGTAGCGCAGGGAATCGGCGGGTTGGGCGATACCTGCCCAGAGGCGTGAGATATTGATCATGAGGTAGGATTGCCGCGCAGGGCGGCGGGTATGTAGTTGCAGAGGGGCTCGGCGGCGAAAGCGTCTCCGCAGACCCCGTAGGCGCGGGAACGCGAACCGCCGCATACGTGGCGATACTCGCACACCCCGCACTTGCCGCCGAGTGCGTCATCATCGCGCAGTCGCCGCAGGAGCGGGTGCTCTCGGTACAGGGTAGTCAACTTCTCCCGCCGCACATTTCCCAACACGCTGGGCAGAAATCCACTGGGTTGTACCTCCCCGGTATGCGAAATAAACAGCACCCCTTTGCCGTCGCGTGTGGGTATCACGCGTCGCGGCGGTGCGCCACCGGCTTGTGCCGCCTGCAAAAGGACACGGCGAAAGTGGTGCCCTTCCGTGGTTTTGACAGCAAAGGGTAGCTGCTCCCGCAATTCGAGGAGTCGGTGCCATACGCGTTCGAGCTCATCGGCGGTGGGCAAGTCCTGCGTTTGGGCACGTCCGGTCGGCACCAACACAAACAGGCTCCACACATCCGGGCGCACTCGTCGCATGAGCTCCGTGAAGTCTTCCAGCTCCGGTAGCGTGGTGCGGGATAGCGTGGTGTTCACTTGGAGCATGATCCCCGCGTCTCTCGCGCGTTGCGCCGCTTCCAAGGTGCGTTCAAAGGTATGCGGTACTCCCCGAAAGCGGTCGTGGGTCTCCGCCCTCGCTCCGTCCAAGCTGAGACTCATGCTGCGTACCCCGGCTTCCTTCAACGCCCCGAAGTCTGCCCGCAACAAGAGTGGTGTGGCGGCGGGACTGAGGGCGACGTGCAGCCCCGTGTCTCTCGCCGCGCGTATGATGTCCGGCAGGTCTCGCCGCATCATCGGGTCTCCCCCCGTCAATACCAGCATGACCGGGTTCAGCTCCCGTATATCCGCCACAAGTTTCCTCGCCTCCTCCCGCGTGAGTTCCTGCGGATGCGCTTTCGCTTGGGCTACCGCGCGACAATGCCTACACGCCAACGCACATGCCCGCGTTATTTCCCAAAATACAAGAAACGGTCGCTCGTTGTAGTCTATCTCCTGCACCACCGCGTATTTTACACGATCTACCCGCCTCAGGCAAGTCCAAGAGAATTGGAGTGCGAAGTAGGCAAAGCCGGAGGACGATTGCGTGTGGTGCCAGAGTTTGAAATGGGTCATCCCACCGTGTTGCATGTACATGTCAAACCTCAAGCATGAAGAGAACCGGGAGTACGATGTCGCGAAAAAATTTTCAAAATACGCAAAAAAAGAGATTTTTGGCTTGCAAGGTGGGGCGGGATGTGCTATACCTCCTACTACCATGAAGCGCATACTTCTCTCAGCTTTGTTCATGACGATGGTGGGTTCGGTTTATGCCGACATCCAAGCTCCTCCTGCTTCGGAGTACACGGCGACCCGCAAGTTAGGTCGTGCGGTGGGTAATATCATCTGGGGGATCGAGGAACTGCCCATTACCATGCTGCGCTGGCAAGACCGCGAGGGTGACTATTCGGGGTACTCAGTCGGAATCGTGGAAGGCTTCTCTCGTACCTTTACCCGCATGGGTTACGGCTTCTACGAGATGCTGACTTTCTGGGCTCCCACGTACAAGTGCACCTATCGTCCGCCCTATCAGGCCAGTTGCGGGCGCAATGGTCTCAAGGAGTACAATACTTGGTCCGGTTTCTCTGAGTTCCCGGAGGAGCTCGGTTACCAGAGCAAGTATACTATTTACTCCCGCCGTAGCCCCGATTAAACCTCGGTCCGCCGCGTCTGTTGTGAGAATCCGCCGTATCACCCCAACTACGGGGTGCGGTGGGTTTTCGTTTGCCCCCCTCAAAAAATCTCTACCTTCTCACCCCCCCCTTGGCTTTGCCGCATCTTACTCACACCTGTCCCAAGAAAATTTCTTCAAATCGCCACCACACGAGTTCCCATGCGGATTACAAACGCTCTGCGTGCCGAGGGGACTTCATCCTCACGGGTGTCTTGATTTATTCCCCCACACCGTTTCGGCTTTGCCTCCTTCCAACTCCCCTGCGCAACTCCGTTGCGCCTAGCCCCTTCACTTCGTACCTCGTACTTGATCACTCCCGCGTCTTTCCACGGCAAAACCGGCGCACCCTTAGGCGTTTCATTTTTTCAGGACAGCACCCGCGTGGGCGCGGGCGGAGACGGATTCGGTGTCGGGGAGTGCATACTTGCGGAGCGTGACTGTAGCCTCGAGCGCACCGAATTCCTGCACACAACAGAAGGCGAATTTGTGGGCAAGTGTTTCCAAAAGACAGGTTGGCTCCCCCTGTGCCAGCACGATAAGCCGCCGGGAAAGGGCGTCGTAGTCGATGGTGCGGGCGAGACTGTCGTCCATATCCGAGAAAGGGCGAGGGGGAACGAAGGAGACCTCGGCGCAGACCGGCTGCGGAGTGGCACGCTCCTCCTCCGAAACGCCTAGGCAGCAGGTGAAAGCCAGCGCGTGCAGCTGCACCGAATCACGGGGAAGTCTGCTCGGGCACCGCTGCATGAGTGCCTGCAATGCCCCGAGGTGGGGCACCACCAAGTCGGGTTGCGCTTCGTGCAATTGCGCCGCGTTATTGTAACCGGTGAGCACCCCGACGGCACACACCCCGGCACTGTGAGCAGCCAGCATATCGTGCTGCATATCCCCGATAAAGGCGGTCTTTTGCACATCTAGGTCATGCCGGGCGATGAGTTCATGGATGTACTCCTTCTTGTTCAGGATGCCCGTGTGAAAGGCTTCAAAAAACGAATACAGTCCCTGCTCTCGCACTTGGCGATTAAAGGCGGTAGTATCCATACTCGAGAGGATAAAGCAGCGGATGCCACGAGCACGACAAAACTCCAAGAACTCACGCGCGTATGGTATCACGGCAACGGGTACCGCCTCCGGGGAATTCAGCATGTTGCGGTAGTGTGCCTCGAGCTCCTCGATGGGTATACCCGGTGTCTTCCACGAATAATAGTTGGGGTACGGCAGCTGAAACTCTTCGCGAAAGCTCTTTCGATCCAGCGGCGGCAACCCGTATTGCCCAATCACATGATTCGTGGCTTGCAGGGTGAGTGTGAGATCATCGCACAACGTGCCGGACCAGTCAAATATAATGGAATCAAACATATACCGCTTATTTTTTCGGAGATGACGCAGAAGTTCTGATATTGTACTTGAGGCTGTATTTGCGGATAGCCTCCTTGAGGGCGGGATTTACAAAGGGATTGTCTTTCCCGTAGCGTGCCCACGGACCACCCGGAACAAGAGAAAAATCGACAAAGCGCCAATGGACGACCGCACTGCCGCCGGGGATTCGCAGATAATCGCGCACGGCCGGAGATATATCGATACCGGCACAGTTGTTGTGCACATTCCGCGGACGTTTCCCCTGAAACACATACTCCCAATCATCCGTGAAGAAAGGTCCGCAATCCTCCCACTGCGCAAAACAGTACCGCCCCTTGTAATAGATCTGCACCCACGCGCCGCGACACACCGACTCGTACTTCCCCTCCTTGTCCCGCCGATACCACGGTATCACTTTGGCTGCTTCCGGCTTGGGACCGCCACGAGCTATGTCATTGTACGGTAGTGCCACGTAAAACGGATTGAGTTGGGGACGAAAGCCGGTCGGCGCGAAGGTTATCGGGTCTCGCTTTTTGGGGTCGGGATCATCGTAGCCCCCGTAATTATCATCCCACGCATTGTCCCAACTGGATGCCGTGTTCGGCACGGGATTACGCGCAGTAGCTCGCTCTCCGATAAAGAAATAGGTTGCCGTAATGTCGAAATGCCAAGGAAACGCGCCGCGCCGCCGAGGGGTCGGGTGTTTCTTGGGATCCGGGAAGTTCTTCCGCCTGCTCTGGTCAATCTGCGGTCGCAGCGGTCCGTTCCGTATCGCCATTTCCCGTAACTTTTCCTTGCTCACCACCCGCGTCTGCGTCGGTACGGGCTCGTACGACACCGGCTGTTTCACGCGTTCTCCCTCACGCTGCGTCGTCCTTTGTCCACTGATTCCCACCGCGAGGCACTCCCCCGCCACTGCGAGCAATAGAACGAGCGGGAGCAGGGGGAAAACGCGGGGTAATATGGCGGGGCGTCTGCTCATCCGTTGTGCAAAATTGTGGGGCTCGGGTGCCTTAGCTTTTCCGGCGCATCGAGGTTATAATGCAAACCTCGGGACTCTTGTCGCCGTATCGCGCAGTCGATGATGAGTGAGGCGGTCAGGGCGAGGTTGCGCAAGTCTAGGATTTCAGGCGTAACCCGGTACCCCCAGTAGTATTCCGCTATCTCGCGGTTGATGTTGCGCAGTCGTGTCGCCGCCCGCTGCAAGCGGTGGTTCGTACGCACAATGCTCACGTAGTCCGTCATTGTGCGCCGCACTTCATCCCAGCAGTGGTACAGGATAGCGAGGTCATCCTGCGGCACGCGGTCTCCGTGTTTCCACTCCGGGATGGGGTACGCCTCCGTCGCGTGCGCCAATGGCAGTCTCTTAAGCATGGTGGCAAGTGCCCGCTTCGACACGACCACACACTCCAGCAAGGAATTGCTGGCGAGGCGATTCGCCCCGTGCAGCCCCGTGCACCCGCACTCTCCCGCCACAAAGAGCCCGCGTAGGCTGCTCTGTCCATTGGTGTCCGTCTTCACTCCCCCGCATTGATAATGAGCCGAGGGCACCACGGGTATCATCTCCCGCTCGGCGTCCACCCCGTAGCTCTTGCAGGTCTCGTAGATGTACGGAAACCGCTCTGCCATGAATCCGGCGGGCTTGTGGGTCATGTCCAAATACATGCACGGATGCCCGGTGCGTAGCATCTCGCTGTTGATAGCCCGCGCAACAATATCACGCGGTGCCAAGCTCTTGCGCGGGTCGTACTTGTGCATGAACTCCTGCCCGTCCGGCCCCCGAAGGATGCCCCCTTCCCCGCGCACTGCTTCCGAGATGAGGAAGGTGAGCCCTTCCCGATCTGTGCTCTTCGGGTTGTAAAAGGTGGTAGGGTGAAACTGCACAAATTCCATGTTGGACACCTGAGCCCCCGCGCGCCACGCCATGGATATGCCGTCTCCCGTCGCGGTGGGCGGATTGGTCGTGTACATGTACACGCGTCCCGTGCCCCCGGTAGCCACGAGCACCCGGTCGCTGCGAAAAATGTCTACTTCCCCCGTGGCGGGGTTCAACACGTATGCCCCCAGCACGCGGTCTTCCGTCACACAGCCTAACTTGGCGGTGGTAATCAGGTCGATCGCTATCCGGTGGTCCAGCAAGGTAATATTCGGGTGCCGCTCCGCGCATTCCAACAATTTGGTGGATATCTCCAGCCCCGTCGTGTCCTTCGCGTGCAGGATGCGCCGCTTCCCGTGCCCCCCCTCGCGCCCCAATTCAAATGCCCCGTTTTTCATGTGGTCGAAGTCCACCCCCCAATTCAGCAAATCACGTATAGCCGCCGGGGCTTCGGTCACTATGGTACGCACTGCCTCTTCATCGCAGATTCCTGCCCCCGCGTCCAGCGTATCCGCCACGTGCTCCTCAAACGTGTCGTTCTTGTCCGTCACAGCCGCTATGCCCCCCTGCGCCTTGGCGGAGCTGGATATCAACGGGTCACTCTTGCAAAGCACCACCACCTTGCCATGCTCCGCTGCCCGCAGTGCAAAGCTCAATCCCGCCACCCCACTGCCTACCACGAGAAAATCTGTCTGTATCATAACCGCTTTTCTGTACGCCCCATTCTACCACCTCCCCCCCGCCCCGTCAATGCCCGAGCAATAACAAGCAATCTTAATTACATCTGCCCAAATAAATTAAACACTCAGAGTAAAGCGATAACTTTGTCGCGTGGCAACACGGGGGTGGTCCAGTATGAGGTACGAAGTGAAGAAGTTCGACGCAACAGGGTTGCGCAGGCGAAAAAGGCGGAAAGAGCGGGCGTGGAGGGAATGTGCGGATGCGGAAGCCCAACCGAAGCACCCGCGAGATTGATATCGCCGTGGCGTGCGGAATGAGCGAAAATTGCCCGTAAATTAACGGGCGCAGAGTATCAGGAAGTTTCTTGGGACATGTGAGATTTCGGACCGAGAAAGCGATCACCATTGAGATGTATCAGATGCTCAGGTTGGTCTGCGATCCATACTTCGGTCTCCCAAGCTAAATCGCGAGAAAAACGGTGATAGGATTTGAAGTTGGGAAAAGCAGAGACAAAAATTACACCCGCAGTTGTATCAAGTGTCATTTTCTCGAGCTCAAGTTTGCGTGCAGGACTTATCGGACCACAGGAAACGACAGCTTCAACGAAGAACAGCCAATTCTTCTCCGAGGAGTAGAGCACGATGTCAGGCAATTTGCCGTGGACTGATAGATCGACACCCAAGGCGGACAGGGCATCCCTCTCAAGAATTAAGCTCTTGTTAGCCGCATCTCCGACATAAAGACACCTACTACCCGGAGAAAATCTGGGGACAAATTCTTCAAGGATAGCTTTCTGTAATTCGTTGTGCCTGCCCGGGGAAAAGACAAAATCCAAATTATTGACGGAAACCGGAAGTCTTGCCCGTACACGCCTATCGGCGTACTTTTCCACGAGACTACGATGTGATTTGAAAAAGAGCGCACAACGTTTCCTCCATGTCCCGGATGCAAGGTGTTGCACCATCAGAAGTACCTCCTCCGTCAGTCGGTAGCTGTAGTTCGGACTGTTAGTTGCCATGCCGTTGTCCTCAATGATAGCAGCATCGCGAAAAAAGTGGAGTGCCGTTTTCCGGACTGTTTCACGTGTGTTTTCAGCATAGGAAACTCCGAGATGAGAGTTCATCCACGCGAGCAAGTCGTGGATACGCAACCACGGATTTTTTGCATCTTCCCGAGGTGTGTCATCTCTGAGTTGCGCCAATGCGAGGAAGGTCAAACAACACATATCACTTTGTTGCTTAACGGGAAGATGCAACTCCTTCAAGAGAACGCGGACGGTTTCCAATTTATTCATACGTAATGATCCAAGATGTGGTTGCAGGCGGAGACGGACATATCGCCGGATTGGATGAGGGTATTGCCCATGGCTTCAATGGTGCTGAGGTTGGGAACAGGGATGCTGTTGATTTCGGAGGAATTGACTTGGGTGGAGCCATTGAGAATCCTATAGTAGGTATCGTACAGGGAGGAATTGAAAATGACGTACAGACCGTAGACGACGGGGACGGGAAGATCCGACCTGCCGGCGATGAAGTTAATTTTATTCTCTGTGCTTATAGCCTTAAAGTCAGGGAATTGCCGAGAAAGGTAAACGCCGCACTGAAGGCGGCGGGGTTCTTCCTTCGCCGTGAACCGCTTGACGAAAAGATAGTTCGTGTTTTTCTGTCTGAGTGCTGAGCGTGTCGTATGCGGGTACTCGTTCTCTCTGCCCATGGGAAAAACCACTCTTCCCTGCCGTATATGGTGGGGAAAGATAAGGGTTATCGATCCTTCAGAAGGGGTGGGTCGAAGAGCATCGCGCTCCCGGTAATCTACAGTGAGTCCGGTTTTCATCTGTAACCCCATATCCCGGAGCGTCTGCCGACACGATGAAACCCGTCGCACGGCACGCTCTTCATCGGGGTTGGTGACAAGATACAGAAATTGGTCGTCCCCGCGTACAATTCGATGAAAATCAGCTTCATAGCGGGTGATATGTCTGAAGTCTCTGCCGGAGCGAGACGTGGTGATCGTGACCTTATCGGACGTTGCACTTCCCTTCCTCAGTTTGAGGATCATGGTCTCTTGCAGCACATCTTCTCGGTCAAATACCCGATCTCTACCGATGAAGAGGTGTATATGCTGCAAGGTGCAGGTCGCGAAAAGCTTCTTCCTGAACAACCTGAAATAGGCACCGGAAGTCCATGAACGCGGAATGATGCAAACCATCTCTGCCCCGGGTGCTAAATTAAAGACACCCATGGTCGTGAAAAGGGTATAAAGGTTGGGAGCACCGTAGCACACATCCCGCATCACGCGTGCCTCCGGCGCATCTTTGCCAATCTTCATGTAGGGCGGATTACCAATGACTATGTCGTATTTCTGCGGCGATGGGTCCGCTCCCATCAGTGCGTTGTACTCCGACTGCTGACTCAGTATGTAATTTTCTTCCCGCAGATGGGAAACTACGGGTACGGCAGATGTCTCTGCGAGATAATCGAGATTTTCCCGAAGAACGGGAATGATGTGCGGGTCTGTCTCGTAGCATACGAGATTGGCACCTCTAAAAACTCACCATTGAGCAGAACAAAATAAGAGTTGGTTGTCTT
>CAYRJI010000050.1:0-15506 GCA_964424645.1 uncultured Akkermansia sp.
CAATCGCGCCGGGCATTTCCGGTGCCAACGTGATATTGAGCACGGGGTAGATGTCGTTGAGCCTTTGCAGCTCCCCGAAGTCAGCCGGTCTCACAAATGCCGGATTTTGGGCTCCGCATTGTTTGGGGTTGATGAAGGGACCTTCGAGGTGCACACCCGGCGTCTTTGCGCCGTTCGGGGCTTTCGCATATTCAGCCACACAGCGGCAAACCTCTGCTAGGGTGGCAGTCCCGAGCGTCAGGGTGGTCGGCAACCAAGTGGTCACTCCTTCCTTCATTTTGCGGTCGGCGATGGTGCGGATGCTCTCGAGCTTGGCGTCGCAGGTATCGCAGCCACCTGCTCCGTGGGAGTGGATGTCGATGAACCCCGGCATCAGCATGTTCCCCCCCGCATCCCGCACGGAGTCTGCCTCAGCTGTTTCCCCCGGTTGCAGCACGGCTTCGATGCGGTCCCCGTCCAGCAGGACGCCCCCCCCTGCAATGTCAATCCCCGGCGAAATGATGTGTGCGTTCGTAATGAGTGCTTTCATGACGGTTCGGTGTAAGTGTCGCCCCCATCTTACCCCCTCGTCCCCACCCTTTCAAGACTTTTGTTTACTTCGCACCTCGCACCTGCGGCGGACGTACGTGTCCCAAATAAATTAAAAGCCTAGTGGTGGACAGTGACTTTGCAGCAGGGAAACGGGGAGGAATGGAAATACGAGGTACGAAGCGGAGGAGATAGGCGCAACGGAGTTGCGCAGGAGGAGTTGGGAGGCGGCAAAGCCGAAACGACACAAGGGGAATAAATCAAAGCACTCGTGAGGTTGGAACCTCCCTAGTGTGCAGAGGGTTTGGAACCCGCATAGGGATTAGCATGGCGGCGTTTCTCGAAAATTTTATTGGGACAGGTGTGGCGGTAGACAGCTGTTTCCTCCCCAAAACGTGCAAAATTGGTCTAATATTCCTCCCCAAAACGTGCAAAATTGGTCTAATATTCCTCCCCAAAACGTGCAGAATTGGTTCAATATTCCTCCCCAAAACGTGCAGAATTGGTCTAATATTCCTCCCCAAAACGTGCAGAATTGGTTCAATATTCCTCCCCAAAACGTGCAATTTTTCTTGCACAAGGGAGGGGAGAGGTGTATAAAAGCGGCATGGAGAGAGACCTTTTGGAGCAATTGAAAGAATGGAAGATGAGCGGGAACAGAAAACCGCTCATTTTGGAGGGGGCGCGTCAGGTGGGAAAAACGTGGCTGACGCGAGAGTTCGGGCGGCGGGAGTACAAAAGTACTGCCTATATCAACCTGAGTGATCAACCGGAAGCGCGGGAGCAATTTGAGGGAGACTTCAACGTGGGGCGCATCATTCGTGCCCTCAGCAGCATGTGCTCTGTGGACGTGGTACCGGGGGATACCCTCATTATTCTCGATGAGGTACAGGAAAGTGGGCGAGCTCTCAATTCGTTAAAATTCATGCACGAGCAGGCTCCGGAGTACCATATTATGGCGGCGGGGAGTTTACTGGGAGTTGCTCTGAATCGGAAAAATATATCCTTTCCGGTGGGGCATGTGGAAACGAGGGGTGTGTTTCCGCTCAGTTTTCACGAATTCCTGCGAGCACTGGGCGAGGACTCGTATGAAAAACTCCTACGGCAGGTCGACGTTGAAGTCATACCCTACATGCACGAAAGGCTGTCCGCACTACTGGAAGAATACATCATGGTAGGGGGGATGCCGGAGGTGGTGCAGGCGTACGCTGCGAACCGCTCCGGCAGGAAGATACGCAGACTGCAAAGGCAGATACTGGAGGCATACTCAAACGATTTTGCGAAATATACGACGCGACCGCTCATTCCGCGGCTGCGAGCAGTCTGGCAGAGCATACCGGGGCAGCTGGCGCGGGCACAGGGTATGTTTTCATACGCACACATCCAAAAAGGGGCGCGCGGCAGAGACTTTGCCGAGGCGATCGATTGGCTCGAACTCTGTGGGTTGGTGCGCATCGTCCACCGCATATCCAAGCCGGAGTTTCCCCTTCCGCACTACGCGCAGCCGGATAAGTTTAAACTCTACCTGTGCGACACGGGGCTTTTGAGTGCCCTAGCTGACCCGGGGGTGGAAGACCTGCGGGGTGCACGCTCACGCTATGCGGAGTTCAAGGGTGCGATCACCGAGCAGTGTGTCTGCCAGATGCTCACCGCCACTCTGCCGTGGTCCACACTTGCCTACTGGTCTCCCCCCGGCAGCGAAGCGGAGGTAGACTTCGTGCTCCAACACCGGGGACATATCATCCCTATCGAAGTGAAAGCAACAAAGCACACGAAAGCAAAAAGCCTAGAGATTTACCTCAGAAAATACGCACCGACCTACGCCATCCGCACCTCACTCGCCCGCTATGGCGTCAGTGGCAGACTCCTGAGCATCCCCCTCTACATGATGGAGGATGTCGCGGCACTGCTGGAAAAATTCGAGTGAACACGAAACAATTTTACAATGGGCATGTGTGGTGGACAATGGTTTCCTCCCCAAAAGGTGCGGAATTGGTTCAATATTCCTCCCCAAAACGTGCAGAATTGGTCTAATATTCCTCCCCAAAACGTGCAAAATTGGTCCAATATTCCTCCCCAAAACGTGCAATTTTTCTTGCATGAAGGGGAGGTGTGTGTATAAAAGTTACTTAGAAAGAGAGTTTTAGAGGAAATAAAAGAATGGAAGGTGAAAAAGTGTCGAAAATTGCTCGCTTTTTTGGGGGGGTAAGTTAGGTGGAGGAAATGTGGTTGATGCAGGAGTTTGGGAGACGGGCGAACATCTACAATTGCACGGATGGGAAACCACATCTGTCCCAAATAAATTAAGTGCCTAGATGGGTATGCGAAGCCATGTAGAGGTGTTCGCGTGGCACCGGTATCTATCACGCATGACACGACTTGCCGCAACATTCTCATCACACGCGTTTTTCCTGCATAACCCGATAGCTTACCACACCCGCCACTCCTCGGCTCCGCCGCTTCATACTTCTCGTTGGCTCACGCCGGTAACGCCTCGTTGGGGGAATCCTGCATACGGCGGCGGAGGGCGGCGTGTTCGGGGCGGGAGAGATCGGGGTCAGTGCGGAGGATATTTGCGGCGATTTCGTTGGCGCGGTAGATGAGTCGGGTATCGGTGAGCCATTCGGGGAAATTGACGGCAGAGAGACCGCTTTGGACGGTACCGAGTACATCGCCCGGACCTCGCAGACGGAGGTCATACTCGGCGATTTCGAAGCCATTGGAAGTCGCGCACAGAGCCTGCAACTTTTCCCGGGCGGGGTCATCGGCAGCTGCCGTCGAGAGCAGGATGCAGTAGGACTTCTGAGCACCGCGCCCGATTCGTCCGCGCAGTTGGTGGAGTTGCGAGAGTCCGAAAGACCCGGCATCATTGATGAGCATGACGGTAGCATTCGGAACATCCACTCCCACCTCCACCACAGTTGTTGCCACGAGAACTTGGATGACGCCGCCCCGGAAATCCTGCATGACGCATTCCTTTTCTTGGAGGGGCATGCGACCGTGCAGGAGCCCGATGCGGGCATCCGGGAGGAGTTCGCGCCAGTGCTCAGCCTCGGCGGTAGCGGCGGCGCGTTCACTGACCTCACTCTTCTCGATCAGCGGGGAGATGACGTATGCTTGGCGACCCGCCGCGAGCTCACTGCGCAGAAAGCTGATAATACGCTTCATTCGGTGCGGGTTGCGGAGCGCGGTGACCACCTGCCCCCGGTTCGGCGGCAACTCATCGATGATCGACACATCCAAATCCCCGTAGATAGTCAGCGTGAGCGTGCGCGGTATAGGGGTAGCCGTCATGACGAGTACGTCCGGATTCTTCCCGGAGCGAATGAACTTTTCCCGCTGCATGACCCCGAATTTATGCTGTTCGTCGATGACGGCAAGCCCCAGGTCGGTGGGGCGATTTTTGGGGTAGAGCAAGGCGTGCGTGCCGATGAGCAGACGCGGCCGGGCATCCCGCGAGCTCTCGGCGTCGGGCTCCAAAACGAGGGTTGAATCATCCGCATGCTCGGCGGTGCGCAGGGATATCCGGATATCCGTCCCCCGCAACAGACGACAAAAATTCTGGTAATGCTGCTCGGCGAGGATTTGAGTCGGGGCAATGAGGGCGGCTGTCTTTCCGCTTTCGACGCACAGGAGCATGGCACAGAGAGCCACGAGCGTCTTTCCGCTCCCGACATCGCCTTGCAGCAGCCGATTCATGGGCGACGGGCGTGCCATGTCGGCGCGAATTTCGGCGATACAGCGACGCTGCGCCGCCGTCAGTCGGAACGGCAGAGATTGCAGGAGCTCCCGGCAATAGAAGTCGGTCGTGACCGTGATCTGCCCCGGTTTGGCATGTGCCATCCGGCGACGCCACGCCACCGCGAATTGACGGGCAAAACACTCCGAGAGCGCAAAGCGGAGGCGAGCTTTGTGGGCGGTGGCATCATCCGGCGGGAAATGCAGGTCTCGCAGGGCACGGTGCAAGGGGTAAGTCGGGGCGGGGTCGTAGTCCTCCCACTCGCCGTCGGGAGCGAGTCGGGCGAGCATCTCGTAAATGAGTTCACGCAGGTTGCGCGCGGATATCCCGGGGATAGACCTGTAGATGGGCACGATGCGCCCGGTGTGGATGAAACGCGGGGCAGGCTGTGCATCTCCTGCGGATTCACCGAGAGCCGTCGCCGCCAGTCGCAGCCCCGCCTGCTCCTCGTCGTTCAGTACCTCGAAGTCCGGATTACAAATGACCCAATGCCCGGAATGATAGCGCAACTTCCCGTACACCGACAGCTGCATCCCAACCGCCAAAAGTTTGGCAACGTATGGCATATTGTACCACCGGAGCAGCACCCGCGCCCCGTCGGGCTCTTCCGCCGCTCCGGCACTCAGCTCGTAATACCGCTTGTAGGATATCCGCCACCCGGCAGCATAGATGCGCAGTTGCAGGCAGACATTCTCGCCGTTGGACAGCGATGCGAGGGGCGGAGAATTGCGGCGGTCCTCATACCGGCGCGGGGGTACCCGCAGCACATCCCCCACATCCGAGAACCCGGACGCCCGCAGGGCTTTGAGCCCACGCGCACTCAGAAATGTCAGTGTGTCCAACGCTGTGCTCGGCAAAAGCGGTTGGTTGTCAGCCATCAGCGATTGGGTCTTCCTCCGTTAATGCAGCGGTAGTAGTAATCTACGCGCGATAGGAACCATCCCCACTTGGGTCCGGGTCGCCCGTTGGTGAGCAGCGGTGTTGGGCAATTCTTCCTTGTCCAATGATAATGCGGTACCACGTGGCGCAAGTTGATGTTGTACCGCTTCATGAGCACAGCTGTCAACTTGGCTGCCCTATCCCACGTCCGAAAATGATTCTGCCCGCGGTTCTCACACTCGCACATCTCGATACCAAGGGAGTTGTTATTCCCCGCCGCTGTCCCCGCATGCCATCCACTCTCCGTGAGCGGCAAGTTCTGCACGACCATGTATTGGTCTACGGTGAAATGCCAACTGCGATTGGAGAATGCCCCTCGGCACAGTGCCCGCGAGTGCTGCATCGCCGTCGCCGACGAGGAATGATTGGCCGTGCTGTGTATCGTCAGGAAGGTGGGGCGTATACGTTTCGCCGCCTGCCTCTGCCGCGAATTCGCCGGTATCATGCGTATCTTGATGTTCGCCTCCCGCGCCAGCTGCGTTACACTACGCGGACTGATCGGCTTCGTCATCGGACGAAATTGCACCAGCTGCGGAGCCCGCAACGTGGGCTCTGCGCTCTGCTGCTGGCACCCACTCGCCACGAGCAGCATCAGGCAAATATAAACCCAAAGCCTGTTCTTTTTCCCCATACCCCCATATTCTGCCACAGCCTCCCGAAAATGGCAAGCAGAATGCACATCTGTCACAGCCGTCCCAAGAAAAATACGAGCTTCGTGGTGGGCGATGGCTTTGCGGCGGGAAGACACAGGGGTGATCAAGTACGAGGTACGAAGTACGAAGTACGAAGTGAAGGAGTTAGGCGCAACGGAGTTGCGCAGAGGGAGGTGGAAGAAGCAAAGCCGGAACGATGCGTGGAGAATAAATCAAAGCACCCGTGAGGACGAAGCCCCCTTGGTACGCAGAGCGTCTGCAACCCGCATGGGGATTGGCATGGCAGCGTTTTTCGAGAATTTTATTGGGACAGGTGTGGCATCACACACGTTCTTCCTGCACGCATCCATTGCCTACCACGCCCGCCACTCCCCGGCTCTGCCACTTCGTGCTCGTTTCTGCGATCTGACCTCGGACAAGAAGGGGGGTATCCCCTGCTTGCGTCTCCAGTCTGCGATAGACTTCGGACACATGTATTCGATGTCGAAGTCGGCTTCGACTGCCGCCACCTCTTCCGGGGTAAGCCATCGGGTTATCTTCATGTTCTCGTCGTAGCATGGGGTCATTCCCGGGTGATTTTTTCCCTCCTCTGTCATGGCGGACTGATTGTAGCTCACTTCGAATAGGAATGCGAGTTTTATTTTTGATTTTTTCTGTTCGTATTTGAAACGGCGTTGCCTGAGCCGAGGTGTGGCATCACACACGTTCTTCCTGCACGCATCCATTGCCTACCACGCCCGCCACTCCCCGGCTCTGCCACTTCGTACTTCGTACTTCGTACCTCGTACTTCTTGTTGGGCGTCTGTAACCCGCATGGGGATTAACATCGTAGCGTTTTTCGAGAATTTTATTGGGACAGGTGTGGCGCAACAAGGTTGCGCAGGTGGGTGGGGGTGCGCATAGGATTTCAAATGCTGTGCGCTCTAACAAAACTGCTAATCTCTGGTAACCATGCCGGTATGAACAGAAGATGCTTCTTTTCGGCGTGGTGAAGCGGTCGCTTTTTTCCCGTGCATCCATCGGCTCCGTGCGTTTTTTTTAGGAGAAAGTCAATTTTTTGCTTGCGCACAGCATTTGAAATGAGATATACTAGCGGGTGAAGCATTCCGACAAGAATTCCCGACCTGCGGGGTCGGTATGTTCTTTATACTTAGCATCTTAACATCTCACACACAGACTATGAAACTACACCTGCCTCACGGACTTCGCAAGGCTCTTCTGGCTTGCCTTGCCGCACTCGCTCTGCCCGTTACCCTGCCGAGTACACTGTGTACCGCCTCCGGGGTCGCGGCTCTCTCGTACCTCATCGGCGCACAGGTGAGGGCGGCTGATCTTACGGTGGGAGGGGAAGGCAACACGAATCCGAAACCTACGAGTGATGCACAGTATGAGAATTTGGTTCTGGGCGGTAGCACAGCCGATGATAATACAGGGTTAGGGCTTAGCACGCACACGGTGACCATCACCGGCGAGCTTCAAGATACAAGTGATCAGAACTACGACTTCCGAGTGGATGGCGAGGGTACGCTCGTGCTGGAGGGAGGTGGTACCATGGGGGGCACTTTCGCGGCATTCAACAAAGCCCATATCAAGCTAGGTAAGGCGGGTACGAGCGGTGTAACTCTCTCCGTGGGGAAACTCGGCGGCAATGAATTTTACATTGAGGCGGCGGACGAGCAAGAGGTTACCCTGAAGATTACCACCGGAGACGGGACCACGGGAGCTTTGGGGCAAAAGGATGCACACTCCTCTATCGGGAACCATGTGACTGTGGACTTGACGGGGACGGGAGGGGCGGGGGTAACGCAGCGGTTTTCCGGTGTAGATTTTGCGGTGGGTTCGAGAGTCAAGCTCGGCACAGGCTCCGTGTTGGAGTTCAATAATGTCGCGTGGGGAGATAACGTGAGCAGTTTTGCCGGTACACTGGATGGTTCCGGTACCCTGAAGGTGGATGGTGGGGAAGTATCACATAATGGATACACAGATGCAGCACAGGACGCAACGAAGCACCGCTTGGAGTGGAGCGGTTCCACGGCGGATGGCTTCAGTGGCACACTAGAAGTGGGCGGCAACGGTATCCTCAAGATGACGACCGGGTTCACCACCACCGGTAGCGTCACACTCGCCGACGGCGCGGTGGTGCAGATGTTGGGTGGCACCCTGAAAGCCGGGACGCTGACATTGGGAAGTGCGCATGCCACGCTGGAGATGACACTCAGCAGAGATTCCGGACCCGCGCTATCCTTCGGTTCCATGGAGTTGTCCGGCGGCACGCTCACTATCAAGCTTACCGGGTGGGATGACTTCGCGGCTGACGGTTACCAGCTGTTTGATAACGCGGACTCCGGGTGGAATGCGTTCTGGACAAGTATCCAAGACACATGGTCCGACATTTTCCACTTTCAGGATGCAGATGGGCTCGAGCTTAAGGTGGAACTGGATTCAACAGGCAAATTGACGAGCGCAGTACCACCTGCCGGTGCACCGCAGACATGGAAGGGCAGCGAGGCTGCGTTTACTTGGAGTGTGGACAGCGCGGCATGGAGTACTGAAGCGGGGGACAGTCAAACATACAGCCCCAACGCTGATGTCACCTTTGCCGGTACAAGCGCGGAGCTGATCACCGTGACGGTCAATTCTGCCGTATCTACCACGCAGAACATGACTGTGCAGAAGGGGGAGGGCGACATCGGTGGGAAGTACCTGTTCTCGATTACCGACGGTGGGATTACGGTGGACAAACTCCTGACCATCGCGGAGGGGACGGAAGTGGAGTTCCGAGTAACGAGTAGCAAGACACTGAAAGCGGGCAGGACAGTGGTTAAGGGCAAAATGACCATCGGCGGGGATGATAGCACCGGCAGCGGGACTAAGAACCTAGGGGATGTGGACATCCAGCAGGGCGGCGAGGTGGTTATCCAACAGGCGTGGAATCTATACAACGATGAGAAGACCATCACCAACCTCTTCCACGGTGAAGGCAAGTTGACCTTCGACCTCGCAAGTTATGGTGACAGTCAGAATATTTACGACCAATTCACCAAAACGGTAGGAAACTCTGCTGAAAAGGGGCTAAACAATTTTGAGTTCAGAAATGCTTTCCTCCGATTCGCCGGGGACGGAGATTTTGCGCACCTCACAAGTATGCAGCATTTGGTGGTCGGGGCAAACTCCTGTTTCCTGCTGGATGCTCCGGGGACGAGCACCCATGGGTGGGGAAGTCCCGGTCTCACCATGCACCTGCGGGGCACGGGGGTGAAGGGGTCCGTTAGTCCCGGGGATGGTTGCCTAACGGATGCCGCGCTCTCTTTCTACACGCATGATGCGTACAACGGCGGAACATACGGAAGCGCGGCGTCTACCATCACGAATCCTTGGAATTTTGTTCTGGATGACGATGCCACCGTGCGCATTGGGCGTGATACCGGGGAGAACAACCATGCCCACGTACTGCAGCTGACGGGTACCTTGGATGCGGGCGGGCACAAACTCACCAAGACGGGGATCGGAGTGCTGGAGTTGACCGGGACGTTTGCGACGGCGGGTACGACAGAAAACAGCAGTATCGATGTGCGAAATGGTTCGCTGAAACTCAGTTACACGAACGGCGAGGCTCTGCAGGACTTTACGGTGAAACTGGCGAACGGCACTACGCTGGAGAGCGGTATCACCGGCTCGGTGAAGGCACTGACCGGCGAGGGGGTGCTGAAGGTAAGCGGCGGAAAGTTGACGCTGGGGACGGCAGATGGGGCGACTCTCACGAGCCTTGCGCTGGGAGAGGAAGACACGGCGGGTGAATTGGTGGTGAACGCCGGGGGACTGACCCTCGGTGAGGGGCTGACGTGGGTGAACGGCAGTACTCTCACGCTGGGAGGTTCGCGGCAGACGATAACGCTGAACGGCGGTAATTGGGCGCAGGTGTTGACTGCTGCGCTTGAAGCGGCGGGTGGTCAGAGGCTAACGATCCACTTGGGAGCAGACTTCTTAAATGAGGTGACCGGGAATAGCTTTGATCTCTTTTCGGGTGCGAGTGGTGTGGACTTTACGACGTATTTTGATGTGCAGTCGGATGAGTTGGCTCCCACGCATACGGGATTGAAGTTCAACAGCGATGGCACGTTGACTTGGGAGACAACTGCGCAGGAGCCGGAGGGGGGTGTGTTTTGGGGCGGCGGTGCCGATGAATCGGAGCTCACTTGGGGGGAGGGAGGTAATGACTTTGATAGTGATGCGAATGGAGGCGGAGAAGCGGGATGGGTGCCCGATTCCGATGTGCACTTTGTGGCTAGCGACAACACAGAGCGCACGGTGAAGCTCGCTGACGACATCGGTGCGGGTGCCTTTGAAGCGAAGGGCGGCAGTCCGGACGCCAAGGCAAAGTTTTCTTTCGTTTCGAGTTCTGAGGGCACGCCCCACAATCTCACCGTGGGGAATGGGTTGAAAGCTGAAAATGCCGAGCTTTCCTTCAGCAAGGATGTGCATCTCGATGTCACCGGCGATGTGACGCTGACTAATAGCACCCTGACGCTCTACTCGGATATGGTCTTTACGGGGAGTATTTCCGGGACTTCGGGGCAGGTGCTGAACGGGAATGTGCAGCAGCCCGCCATGGCGAGTGCTTACGCCGCCGCAGGTGTCGAGACGGTGTATGCCTTGTGGACTAACGGTGCCACGGACGAAATCACTTGGTCGGAATTTACACAAAAGTATGGTAGCGATGTACTCGGAGATGGTGTGGGCTACGGGGTCAGTCTGACTGATAACAATTTGAGAGTCACAGACCCTGCCGACTTAGACCGTTCCCTCAAGGCAGAGGGAGACGGGAAGACGCTGACCTTTGCCGCAGGCTTGACAGTGGATGAGGGTGGCAGTCTCGTAGTGGGTGATAATACGGAGATCATTATCGTTCCCACCTTCCCCGAGCAGGGGAGTGCCTCGCTGAAGGGCACGGCAACGAGTGTGAGCGTGACGCATGCCGGGACAGAGACCGGCACGGGGACAATCACACTGGACTTGAGCGGAGGCGATACAAAGGCTTTTGATGCTGCCGGCGTGACATTTGGAACAGGAGTGAAGTTGCATATTAAGGGCACAGCAAAGGAGGCGAGCAGTAACCATTGGAACGATGTATCCAACGTCAACGTGCTCGGGGAATTGGTGGTGGAAGGGCAGCAGATTGTGCTGCGGGGCGTGAACACAATTGCCAAACTCACTGTGCAGGGCGAGATGGACAAACTATGCTTAGACAGTGGGCATACATCAACCGCTTTGAGCAATGACACAACGCTCGGCGTGTTGCTTGACCTGCGCAAGGGGACACTCACCTTTACCGATCACAAGTTGAGTTTGCAAGCCGGTATAGAAAATGGTGATGCGAGTACAAGCGGGGGGGCATACAGCGGGAAACTCGAAGGGAAGGACTTGGAATTGAGTGGCACTGCGGAAAAAACTTGGAATGGCTCGCTTAACCTGACCGGCGTACTCACCATGTCCGGCGGCACACAGACGATTACCGGAGCGAAGGATAGTGACGCAGACGGTTCGCTGAGTGTGGGTTCCATATCGGTCACCGGCGGCACCCTGACGCTCGGCAGCACCGGCAAGGGGATGACGGTGACGAGCGGGTTGAGTATCACGGGCGGCACGTTCAAATGGGCGGGCGGGGAGATGACGGTGAGTGGCGGAAATATCGCGAGTTCGGGTACTTTCGAGGTTGCGTACAGCGATGGAGTGAGGCTTACGTGGACCGGTGCGACCGTTAATTCATCGATAACACTCACCCTCACCGGGTTCACGAACGAGAGCATTGACGGCGATGGCTACGCGTTGTTTGGGGAAAGTGGATGGAATCCGGATTGGGCTCAGTACATCAAGGTGACCGGTCAAACGACAGACGCAGGTGCAAACAAGCAGCTTGCCCTAGACACGACCAATGGTCATGTAGTGGCGATGCAGGTTGGGGGTGCTCTCTACTGGCCGGGCAACGGGAATGACACAGAGCTCGCTTGGGGAGGTGCCGACAGCGGCAATGAGTGGGCAAGTGGCAAGGATGTAGCCCCGGGGTCTTCGTGGACAGACAACAGTCCCGTGCACTTGGGAGCCACGACTGCTGCCACAGTGCAGCTGAAGGAGGCTATCACCGCCGCGAGCATCAATTTCTACGCGGGGAATACGGAGGGCTACACTTTCATGAACGCGACGGGTGGAGACAGTGTCACGCTCAATGTGACCGGTGATATCGTCAACAGTGACGGTTCGAACGTGGCAGTCAAAGCGACATTTGACACGGAGGTCAATGTGCACGTAAAGGGTAATTTCAAGAGTACCGGTGCGGCATCCGACTTCACTTTCAAAGAGAGGTTGGTTGTTGACGGCTTACTTCAATTCTGGGGAGGCAGTAAATTGACGCTGGAGGATGGCGGTGAAGTGGGAGTTCTTGACGTTGCTTGGCAGGCCACTGTCACCCTAGGGGCAGACCTCGTGGTAAAGAACTGGAACTTCAAGGATAACGGTGCAAATGGCGGGCATAAAACTGATTTCGAAAAGACCGGAGATGCAGCTGAGGTGTTCATCGATGTACAGAGCGTGACAGCCAGCGATGGCGGGAACGAATTGAAGATGCATGAAAATCAGAGCGGTCAGAACTCTGTATTTGGTGAAGGCGTGGGCATCAAAGCCAGCACGGGCACACTCACACTCGGTGGGTCTGTGCCCTTTGCCGTAGGCGGCAGCTATGCGGCGGTGAACGGCGGAAATATGACATTCAACGTGAATGCCACAGCGGGCATGAATGTCGAAATCGGCAGCGGCAGCACGGTCACCGTGAACGGTGCCAAAACCTTGACAGTCAACGGCTCCCTGAAGAGCACGGGCGGCACGCTGGCACTGGGCGCGGGAGCCACGGCGACCTTCGGGAGCGTGGAAGCCGGAGCGAGTCTCGCGGACTTGCAGCTGGCGGGGGGAGCTAAGCTAGGTGTCGCGGGTGGAAGTCTCACACTGACCACGGGTTTGAGCTGGGGTGACGGTTCAGTACTTGAGTTTTCCTCAACGGGACAACAAATTGTGCTGGGAGGTTCGGCAAGCTGGGGTGGACTACTCGATGGGGTTCTGTCGAGTAATGCGAGCAAGAAGCTCACGATTGTGCTGGGGGATGCGTTCTTCGGGAACGCGGAGTCCGGCACGATTACCCTGCTGACCGGAACCGGGATAGATGACTTTGCGAGGTACTTTGATGTTGCCCTGACGGAGGGAAGTACGCTTGCCGACTCGCACAGCAATTTGCAGCTCACAACCGACGGCAAACTCACGTGGGGAGCGACGGCGGGAGACATTCTGTACTGGGGGGTAGGGGATGGTGATAATACCCTGACACTGGGCACGGGCGGCAACGAATGGAGCCGTACCCCGGGGACGTCGGGTACAGAGACATGGGTTTCGGGCAAGAAAGTAGTGCTCGAGTCGGAAGCTGACGTTGCAACTGTGAAGGTGGTTGGCGATGCCTCCATGCAGACACTCACGTTGGGCGGAACGGCGACTTATAACTTCACGGCTGATGCCGCGCAGACGGTTACGGTTACGGGAAGCATGACCAACACAGCAGGGTTCACTGTGGGCGAACATGTCACTTTGGACGTGAAGGGGACGTATTCCGGCGGCGGCGATGTGACGGTGAACGGCGGCTTGCTGAAGTTTGAAGGCTCGGGTAACACCGTGGGAGGAAATGTGACGGTGGAGAATGCGACAGTAGAAAGCTACACACCGAATATCGGCATCCTCTTCGCCGGAGCTACGATAATCGAGGGGGAGTTCCGGCTGACGGGGGATACAGGGCTTTACAATAGCCTCACCTTGAAGCAAGGCGGTACAGTTTCCGGCACGTTCCACGTATCGTGGCAGGGGCATTTGACGCTGGGAGACGATTTGGTCGTGGGAAATCTCAAACGAGGTACAGCCGATACAAATTCGAATGGGTTGAAGCGCACCATCGACCGAGAGGGAACCGTGACAGATCACAACGTGTACATCCTGTTCAGTGAAGAGGGTGGAAATGCCGGTGATCTGAATGCCATGTACGACGCGTTCCGCGCGAAAGCAAATGGAGAAGCGAACCACGAAACCATCGGCGAGGGCGTGGGTTATGGGATTGCGGGGAAGGACGCGGGCAGCAACGTGACGCTGAGTTTGGCGGAGACGAGCGAGACCGGCTACGACTTCAAGATACGCGGTGGGCAAGTGACGCTCGACGGGGGCACTGCGCTGACTGTCGGGACTGCTGATGCTAAGAAGACGCTCGAGTTGGTGGGCGCGAAGCTGGTGCTGGGAGAGCATACCCTGAGCGCGGGAACCCTCATCGTGGATGGGAAGTCCACAATTTCCCTGAACATGGGAGAGCAAACGGCGGGGGTACTTTCACTCGGCGGGTTGAGATTCGGAAGCGATGGCGGTCTCACCATTCAGCTGGCAGACTTTACCGCCGGGGACACCCACGAAGACTTCCTCCTCTTCGGCGGGGAGAACGTGAGTAGTTGGCTCAACGACACGTTGATCGGCAAGTTCAGCTTTGTGGATTCGAGCGGCACCGCTATCGACGACGTGACACTTGAGACGACCGGTGTCTTGACGTGGGGAGGGCAGGAAGGACCGGTAGAGCCGGGACCCGGCGGAGATACGGAGCCCGGGGGTGACGTTTTCTGGGGAGGCGGTGAGAATGAATCGGAGCTCACGTGGGAAGATACAAGCCACGACTTCGATAGTCAAGAGGACGGTGGTAGTAAGAAGGGATGGACGCCCGGTTCGGATGTGCACTTTGTGAGTGAGGATGCCAAGGAGCGCAAAGTGAAGTTGGCGGGGAATATTGAGGCAGGCAACTTTGAAGCGAAGGGTACCGGTGCAGAGGGCAAGGCATGGTTCAGCTTCGGGTCCGATGGGGATGAAAATCGTGGGCTCATGGTGGGGAAAGACATGACGGTGACACATGCTGAGCTCAAGTTCGGAAGCAATGTCAAGCTGACGGTGAGCGGGGACTTGAGCATGGAGGACGGCACGGTGAGCGTGGAAGGGGAGGCAGAGTTTGGGGGGAAAGTCAGCGGCACGGGAATACTGGATACGGGAAAGGACGGCAAGATATCGCTGAGCCGGACCGGGGAAGGGGGATTCAAGGGGAAGGTGACGGGTACGGGGACGTTGGCGACGGCGGCGAGTGGGCAGGTGACGTTGTCGGGGGACGTGAGTGGGTTCGAGGGGACGCTGGATGTAGGCACGGGCGGGACGCTCACGCTGAGTGGGGATGCTGTGGGGGATGAGGTGAAGGTGAAGGCGGGAGGCAGCGGCACGCTGGCGGTGGAGAGTGTGGAGGGTGGTACTTCCTTCACCGGGAATGTGAGCGGGACAGGGCTCACCCTGAAGAACGCCGGGAGTGGGGAGCTGATGGTGACCTCGCAGGAGAAAGGCAACGGCAGCGGCACGAAGTTGGACGGCGGGAAGGGCGGCATCACCCTAGGGGGTAGCGGCAAGGCGACTGAGTGGAATGGCACAGAGGTGACGGGCGGCGACATCACGCTGTCCAATGTGACACTGGCGGAAGGAGGACTCGAGAAGACGGCGTCGGGAGCCAAGGTGTACGTGGACACCGCGCTTGCGGCGGAAGT
>CAYRJI010000051.1:0-14906 GCA_964424645.1 uncultured Akkermansia sp.
ACCCGAGGGTGTCAAGGTGGCACCAACGCCGAGTCAGGGGGGTACCTCTCGCCCTCCCATTGAGGGTCTTCTGGATCGTCTCCCCGGTACGCACCACCGTTAATATGGTCGCGACAGTCGTTATCCGGTAAACGAATGGCGGGGGAGGAGTTGCGGGAGCACCCCGTGACCCCTCCCCTCGCCGCATCCGAAAATGACGGTCGGGGAACCCTCGTGCACCTACGGCACGAGTTTTTTTTGCACTCCCGATGCTCTTCACATCCAAATCCTTCCCCATCCACTCCCGGCTCAATTCTGTTGCGCCTATCTCCTTCACTTCGTACCTCGTACTTGATCACCCCCGTCTCTTCCTGCCTCAAGGTCATCTCCCACCACTGAGCCTTTAATTTATTTGGGACAGGTGTGAACCTGTGTGGTGTGAAATTGCATCAAGTTTCGTGGCAAACTCATTCTCGTGAGTGCCCTCACGCCTACGCCGGCAGGGGAAGGGAAGACGACCGTTTCTATCGGACTGGCGCAGGGATTGCAAGCCATCGGAAAGCGCGCGTGCCTAGCCCTCCGCGAACCGTCCATGGGACCGGTGTTCGGGCGCAAGGGTGGGGCAACCGCTGGTGGGGCATCCAGCATCGCGCCCGGGGAGAGTATCAACCTGTATGCGCGGAGATATGGGCGTCCCGTCACCGTAGCCATCAACCTATTCGCCGCCGGTGATACAGAGAAAGAAATTATCCCCGTGTACGAGCTCTGTGAGCAGAAGGAAATTAAGTACGAAGTGTGAAGTAAAAAAGGGGGGGGCGAGAGTGTTCATTCGCGGACGGCGTAGGATGAGCGTTGTGCGCCGGGGGAGACAGAATCGTAGGTGATGCCGAAGGCATTGCGGCAATCTTCTGCGGAGGCAAATACACCGGCACCGGCGAAAGCATACATGGCAGCACCCAGTACCGTGCTTTCAGTGACTTTCGGGATGCGGATCGGGATGCCCAGCATGTCCGCCCGCATTTGTGTCCACACCTTGTTTTTTGCGCCGCCGCCCACGAGCAGCAGCTCCTCAGCGGTGAAGGCACCGACCTTTTCGAGCTTGCGCAGACGGTGCTTGAGTCGCAAAGTGAGGGCTTCCATGGCGGCACGGTAAATGTGCGCCCGGGAGCGACCCAGCACAAGCCCACGGATGCAACCGGGCACGGGGTCGCCGGGCAGAAAATCCGGGGAGAGCGTGACACCCTCGCAGCCGGGAGGGATGGCGGCGGCTTCCGCGTCCATAGTATCGTAGCTTTCGTTGCGGTAGCAGGTGGTTTTCACCCACTCGATGATGCCACTTGCTATCCACTGCAAACCGGGGTTGAACAGACCGGGGCGGCTGTCGTACTCCACCGTCGCTCCGGCATCATAGTCCTCATCGCTCAGCTTGGCGTTCGCCGTGCGCAGCATCAGGATTTCCCACGTACCACTGGAGAGGAAGGGCTGGTTCTCCCGTACACCGCTTCCGAACAGCGCAAATTGCGTGTCATGCCCGGCGGATACAACCGGCACTCCGGTGGGCAAGCCCAGGAGCTCCGCCGCGTCCTTTGTCAACGCCCCAATCACTTCACCGGCATTGACTATCGGCGCGAAAAGGGAAGCGCGGAGTCCCACCGCGTCCAAAATCTCATCGGACCAGCTGCCCGTACCCAAATTCGTCATTTGCGAGGTACCCGCCATGGTGCGGTCCGTCGCCATCTTCCCCGTGAGACGATGGGCTAAGATATTAGATATAAACAACCAAGCGTGAGCTTTAGTAAGCAACTCCGGGCGATTCTCGCGCAGCCAAATAAGTTTGTAGAGCGTGTTGAAAGCGAAGTCGCCCACGCCGGAGATGCTGCTCAACTTGCGCGGACTCATGTATTTGGCGATGTGTTTCATCACCGGGGCTGTACGCGGACATTTCCACGAGATCACCGGGTAAAGTAGCTCCCCTTTGGCATCTACGAGAGCACCATCCACCCCGAAGGTGGTGATGGTGATTGCCCGCACCGCCGCGCCGTCGTACGCCGCCAGTACCTCGCGAGAACATTCCGCGAGCTGCAACAGGATGCGCTCCACATTCCACACGTGGTAAGCGGCATCTTCCGCCCCGGGGTCAGTGGCGTTTGCGCGCCCCGCCTTCGCGAGAATCTCACCGCGCTCGCTCACAAGCATCGCCCGCACGTTTGTGGCACCGCAGTCTAGGCATAATACGGAGTTTCCCGTTTTCATCGGTGGAGTATGAAGTTAAAAAGTCAACGATTTAAATTTTTATTTGTTCAGGTTCGATGCCTATAATAATCAAGGGAACTGCCAGATTAGCTCTCCCTTCGCGTATAACGTTGGCGACTTCATTTTCGAACCAAGCAATACCTGTGTCCATTTTTTGCATCATCTTATGCGTGGGTATAATCTCAATTCCGACATCTATTTCGTCACGCAAAAAGAAAAACGTGTGTTTAACATGCAAATCATAAGCAACAAACGCATACTTTCCAAACTGCACTTCTACCGCCACCCGCTCTTTGACAAAATCGACTTGGTTAAACGCCACAAGCGGTTTACCTCCCCTTGCTTCGATGTGTGATTTCTGTTCACTCTCATCCTTGATTACTGTGACTTCACGAGTCGTTTCAATATCCGATGCCACGTAATACTTGACACGCTTTTCTTTCCAGTTCTGAGGCACGAGAATATCTTGAAACCTTTTGTTAATTAGTCTTTGATTATAAATCTGTTTTCCGGTCTTTGTTTGATCTCTACTCTCTTTGACATACAAATTGGCATCAATGGTTGAGATAGCCGCTTCAATTTCACCAAACAGAAGGGGCTTATTAACCTTCATGAATTCGAGACCATTCAGGTGATTGTAGATATTTGCAATTTTCATAACGCGATGGCACCTACGAGCCGAAATCGAGAATGTGCTGTACAAGGGGGGATTTTGTCGGAGGAGAGTAAATTTCTCGAAAAACAGGTCTGTACTTTAAGCGGTCATTTTTAAGGTCATCGATGTGATGCAGACCGGCTTCAATATAATTTGAATCTAGCTCGGTTCCCCAAGCAAAGCGATTATTTTTCAGTGCCGCAATGAGGGTGGAAGCGACCCCGGCAAAGGGGTCATACACTGTATCCCCTTCATGCGTGAGAGCCAATACGCACCTCTCGCATAACTCGATGGGAAATTGGCAGGGATGAATGGTTTTTTCCGGATGATTTGATTTCACATTGGGTATTTCCCAAACTTCCGCTTCCCAATCCGCCACGACTCTATTCCATGTCCATACATCCTCCGGGTTCTTTCCCAGAGGATTGCATGAATACTGCCCGATTTTGTTTCCCTTAAAATACTTTTTTTCGGGGTATTTAGCCGGAATTCTTACCGGATCAAGGTTAAATGTATAGTCATCAGACTTTGTAAACCAGAGGATTGTTTCATATCTGCCGGAAAACCGGTTTTTGCATTGTAAACCGTGACCGAACTTCCAGATGATCCTGTTGCGTAGCTTTAACCCGAGGTCCTTGAACATGGAATAAAAGAAAATATCCAAGGGAAAGACCTCACCCTTACTTTTGTTTGCACGCTCTACATAATTACCTGTCTGCCAGCATATTGAACCGGTATCTGACAGGACGCGAACTAATTCTTCACAAATAGGTTTGAGCCGGTCGAGATATTTCTGAATACTCGTCCGCATCTCGTACTCCTTTCCTATGTTGTAGGGCGGCGAAGTGATCACCAAATCCACGCTCCCACCCTTCTCTCTCCTCAGAAAGTCGAGAGCATCCACATTTTCGTACCTGTATGGCAGTATTTCCATAGCCCATTTTCCGAGCGCACCGGTACTATACCACATCATTCCCCAAGTGTACAGCCATTTGGTCTCGCTCGTCCCAAGAAAAATAAAAGTCCAAGGCAAAGCGACGACTTTGCGGCAGGAAGACGCAGAGGGAACGGAAGTACGGGGCAGCGGGAGTGCCGGTGGAAATTAGTATTTTTGGTAGATGGGACCGAAGTTGGCGCAGGCGCGGAAGTCGGCACCTTCGGGGTCGGCGGTACCGAAGAGGTTCCACGCAGCCGGGCGGTATACCTTTTCCTGAGGCACATTGTGGGCATACACCGGGATGCGCAACATAGAGGCGAGAGTGATAACGTCCGCCCCGACGTGACCGTAAGTCCACGCGCCGTGATTGGCACCCATGTTTGCCATCACAGAGTATACATCGGTGAAAGCACCCTTGCCGGTAAGGATGGGGGCAAACCACGTGGTTGGCCAGCCCGGGTCGGTGCGCTCATCGAGCACCTTGTTGACATCCTCCGGCAGGGAGCAGGTGTAGCCCTCGGCGATGACGAGGACGGGACCTTGCCCCTTCACGAGGTTCATACGAATCATGGTCACGGGGACATCGCCCTTGGAGACGAAATGCAGGGAGTAGCCGCCGCCTCGGAAGTATTCGCGATTGGCGGGACACCACTCAGACGCGCCCATCATAGCTTCGACATCCGCTTGCGTGGTCTCGCCGGTCTTCTTCATGAGGGGCTTGCCGTCCGCCCCGGTAGAGTGCATATTGCCGTCCAATGCCGTGGAACCGGAGTTGATGAGGTGCATGATGCCGTCCTTGGCGTGCCCCACCATGGTGTACCCGGTCACGCGCTTCACGGCGTCCGGTGACCAGTAGGTGCGGATGTCGGAGAAGCAGGCTGCCTGCCCCGTGAGTTGGTGGAGCAGCAGCATGCAGACGCCGTTCATGGCGTCGTTTTCCGTGGCAAAGGGGATAGCCTCGCGCGGACCGTTCCAGTCGAAGGTGCTGTTGAGGAGCGACTCCGCCATATCCCCGTTGGGGTAGTAATCTGTCCAGTGGCGTTGCCCTTGGAAGCCGCCGCAGATGGCATTGAAGCCCAGCCCCTCCTCCTCGCGATCAATGGTCTTGAGGTAAGGATTTCCGTGCATCATGTCGCGGAAGATAATCATCATGAGTATCGATTCGCGCAGCGTGCGTTCTTTCTCCTCCGGGGAGAGAACCAAGTCCGGGCGATTGCGGTCCGGACCGATTTTTACGTACTTTTTCGCCCACTCCATGGCGAGTTCAAATTCCTTTTTGTCGTAGATACCCAAGTCCATGCGGCGTTTCACCTCGGTCATATCCACCGGTTGCACGCGCATTCCCAAGTAACTTTCCCAGAACGAATGGTCTAAAATCGAACCGGCGATACCCATGGCGCAGCCGCCGATGGAGAGATAGCCCTTGCCGCGCAAGGTCGCCACGGCAATGCCCGCCCGCGCGAAGCGGAGAATTTTTTCCGCCACATCCGGCGGGATACTCGTGTCATCCTTGTCCTGCACATCGTGCCCGTAAATGGAGAACGCGGGCACACCTTTTTGGGCGTAACCGGCGAGGGCAGCGGCGAGATAGACGGCACCGGGACGCTCCGTGCCATTGAAGCCCCAGATGGCTTTGGGCGTGGTCGGGTCGGTCTCAAATGTCTCGGTGATGTAGCACCAGCAAGGAGTTACTGCCAACGAGCAACCCACGTTGTGCTCGCGGAACTTTTGGTTGGCAGCGGCGGCTTCGGCGGGACCACCGATGCAGGTGTCGGCAATAACGCACTTGACCGGCTGACCGTTGGCGTGCTTCACGTGGGTCTCAATGAGGGCGGCGGCAGCCTTAGCCATGTTCATGGTCTGTTCCTCGAGTGACTCCCGTACGCCGAGACGGCGACCGTCAATCGTCGGGCGGATTCCGATTGTAGGTAATGTATCGTATTTCATAGTATGGATTGGTGATGTGGAAAGGGATTAAGCGTCCTGTTGCTTGCTGAAAATGAGGCTGTAGAGCAACACCACGCCGAAGCATATAGCCGGTACCACAAAGGAGGCGCGCAAAGCCTGCGAGCTGGTCTTCAAGTCCGCGCTCCAAGTGGCGTCAAATCCCGGCGTGAGAGCCATCCAGAAACTGTCATGGCTGCCGATGATGGCTGCCATCCACGGTGTGATGATCGCGCCACCGAGAATTGCCATAATGAGCCCGGCCGCGCCGAGTTTTACCACGCGACTGTCCAAGCCGCCCAGAGCGATGCCGTAGATGGTCGGGAACATGAGACTCATGCAGCCGCTCATTGCCACCAAGCAGATCACGTTTGCCGAAAAGGGTAAGCCCCCTATGCTGAAGAGCACGGTGCTGGGCAGGTACATCACCCCGGCACAGCAGAGAATGGCAGCCACGGCAAAGAGCGACATCATCGATGCCGGATTGTACTTCTTCATGTAGTATGTGGCTACCCACCGGCAGAGAATAAAGAGGCTGATGGCAATGGTGTAGTAGATGGCAGCCGTATCGGGACTCACCCCAAGTTCACGCTGGCAGTACACATTCAACCAAGTCCACGCCGCTATCTGCACCCCAACGTAAAAGAATTGCGCGATCACCCCGCACCAATACCGAGGTTTCGTGAGCAGTGTACCAAGCATGCTCCGGTAGCTTCCCACCACATTGGTGACGTAGGCGACCGGTCCCAGCATGCCGCAGAGTATCCAGCAGACTTTGTCCATCGCGGGGAAAAAGAAATACAGTGCCGTAAGCGGTCCCACCGCAAACAGGGCAGCCACTATCACCCGCGCCACGCCGCTCCCGGAGGTGCCGACAACATCTTGCTCGCTTTTTCCGCCGCGCAGGAAAAAGACCCAAATGAGGAAAGCGATGGCACACAGTCCCACGTACGGGGCGCACACCCAAAAGAGTTCACTGTTAATAATTTGCGAACGCACATCGGGCGGCATGGCGGCGCGCTGCTCGGCGGTGGCAGGGTTGAGGTTACTGAGGATCAACTGCTGCGCGAGCACAATTCCCACCATCGACCCCACGGGATTAAACGCCTGTGCAAAGTTCAAACGTCGTACGGCGGTCTTATCCGGTCCTAGGGAAATCACATACGGATTGCAGGTAGTTTCCAGCAGCGAGCACCCGCCCGCCACCACAAAGATGGCAATGAAATAAATATCAAAGCTCTGCTCAATACACGCCGGGATGTACATGAGCGCACCGAGAATGTAGACGCCCAGCCCAATGAGCACCCCTACCCGATACGAAAATTCTTCAATGAGTATGGACGCAAAGATTGCCAGCACAGCGTACGCCCCGTAAAATGCCACTTGGACCAATCCCGCGCGCGCTTGGTCCATCGTGAAGATGCGCTGAAACGCCGGAACCAAGTTATCCGTCATGTTGTTGAGTAATCCCCACAACGCAAAACACGCCACGAGCATGAAAAATACCGCACGGCATCGCCGTGGTACCACCGGAGTTAAGTCAACGTTATTCATGGGTAAAAATCTTACGTTAGCATACCACAGTTTCCCCGACTGTCAATAGGGAGTACGAAGCGGCAGAGTCGTGGAGTGAGCGGGTGGGGTAGGCGATGGTGTTGTGCGGGGGAAACGTGTGTGGTGGAGGGGGAGAGGGGTACGGGGTGACGCAGCGCGAGTTCGGTGGCTAGAAGCTGTGGTCCGGGAAACAGTGGTCTTCGCCGTAACCGTAGTGTTCAGCCACGTAGTCGACGTCCTTATCTCCTCTGCCGGAGCAGTTGACGAGGATAGCCCCCGTGCCGAGTTCGCGTGCCTTGCGCAGGGCAAAGGCGATGGCATGTGCGCTTTCCAGTGCGGGAATGATTCCCTCGTAGCGCGAGAGTTTGAAAAACGCATCCACAGCTTCCGCATCCGTAGCACTCTCGTAGTTTACACGTCCCAATTCCCGGAGATAGGCGTGCTCCGGTCCGACCGACGGATAATCCAGCCCGGAGGCAACGGAATAAACGGGAGCAGGGTTGCCGTCGGCATCTTTGAGCATCATGCTCTTGAATCCGTGCATCACACCTTCCGACCCATAGGACATGGAAGCGGCGTGGTCGCCGAGTTTTTCGCCGCGCCCAAGAGGTTCCACGCCGTAAAGTTCCACCGGGTCGGTCAAAAAGGCGGGGAACATTCCCATGGCGTTCGAGCCACCGCCCACGCAGGCACACACAATGTCCGGGAGTATCCCGGTCATTTCCAAAAATTGCTCACGTGCTTCGTGCCCCACAACCATCTGGAAGTCGCGCACCATCATCGGAAAGGGATGCGGTCCCACCACAGACCCAATGCAATAAATTGCGGTTTTATAATCGCGCAGGTATGCCTCGAAAGCCGAGTCTACTGCCTCCTTGAGCGTGCGCAAGCCGTGCTTTACGCATACCACCTTCGCCCCGAGCATCTTCATCCGGGTCACATTCGGTGCTTGTTTGGCTATATCTACCTCCCCCATGTGCACCTCGCACTCCAAACCGAAATAAGCTGCTGCCGTCGCCAAGGCAACGCCGTGTTGTCCCGCTCCGGTCTCCGCAATAATTTTGGTTTTTCCCATGAACTTTGCCAGCAGCCCCTCCCCCATACAGTGGTTGAGTTTGTGCGCGCCGGTGTGGTTCAGGTCTTCGCGCTTCAGATATATCTGGGCACCGCCGTTAAGTCGTGAGAGGCGTTCACAGTGGTACACCGGGGTCGGGCGTCCCTGAAATTGCTGGCGGATACGACGTAACTCGTTGATGAATTGCGCCGAGTGACAAATGCTCTTATAAGCTTCCGTGATTTCCCTAAAAGCCGGTTCCAATTCCGGGGGCAGGTATGCCCCGCCAAATTTTCCGTAGTACCCCCGTTCGTCCGGGTTGCGTCGCAGATATGTCCGGTAATCCATACGCCCGCAGTCTACCATATTCCCCGCCGTCGTGACAAGGAAAAACCGGCTGTCCGTCTATGCGAGCGTTGAAAGGAGTTTGCCGTGGATGCCTCCGAAGCCGCCGTTGCTCATGACCAGAAGGACGTCCCCGGGCAGGACGCGCGAGGTAACGTAGGAAACGATTTCATCGACATCGGTGCCCACGTGACAGGGTTTCCCCGCGTCGGAAAGCTCGCGGCACAGTGCCTGCTCGTCCAACCTCTCCTCGGGAGCGAGTTTTTTGTAATTTTCCACGGGGGAGAGCACCACGAAGTCGGCATGACTGAGTGCCTTAGCCAATTGGTGCTGGAAGAGATTGCGGATCATCGTGTTGCTGCGGGGATCGAAGAGCACCCAAAGTCGGCTTTTGGGAAAGCTCCGGCGTAGTCCTGCGATAGTCTGAGCAACAGCGGTGGGGTGGTGCGCAAAATCGTCTATCACCGTAACATCATTGACTGTACCGCGTATCTCTTGGCGGCGCGCAACTCCCCGAAATCGCGTGAGTGAAGCGCGGATTTGCTCCGGAGTGAGTCCGGCATGCAGGGCGGCACTTGTTGCCATAGCCGCGTTGCGCACGTTGAATTCTCCCACCATGGGCAGGCTGTAGGTCTCCCCTTCCATCACGAAGGAAACGCCATTGGGACGGAGCTCCACGCCGGTGATGCGCCGTTGTGCCTGCTCCCCCATACCGACCGTGACTATGCGCACATGCTCCCCGAATTCGGCGAGGGCGTGCTCCCGCACTTCCATGCAGTTGGGGCAGTCGGCGTTCATGTACACGATACCCGTGCTCGGCACGATCCGGAGCAGGCGCGAGAAAGAGAGTTTTATTTCTTCTACATCGCGATAGATGTCCGCGTGGTCCATTTCTATGTTATTGATAATGAGGACCGACGGCAAATAGTGCAGGAATTTCGAGCGTTTGTCGAAAAAAGCAGTGTCGTATTCATCGCCTTCCAGCACGCAGTAAGGGGAGTCCGTGAAACGCCCGCCACGTCCGAGGTTGTGCGCGATACCACCGATCATAAACCCTGGGTTGAGCCCATTGTCTTCCAGCAACCAAGTGAGGATGGACGTGGTGGTAGTCTTGCCGTGTGTGCCCGTCACCACCATGTTTTTCTTGCCCCAGAGGAAAAACTCCTTCATGGTTTCCGGAAGGCTCATGTAACGCAGCCCACGATTCAACACGGCTTCCACCTCCACATTGCCGCGACTCAACGCATTGCCGATTACCACAAGGTCTACGTCCTCCCCTATGTTCTCTTCCCTGTACTCACTGTTCACCTGTATCCCTTCGTCTCTCAAAAAGGTTGACATGGGAGGATAGACATTCTCGTCTGTCCCGGTGACAACGTATCCTTTACGTGCCATGGCGGAAGCCACTGCCCCCATGGCCGTGCCGCAGATTCCCAAAAAGTGGACGTGTTGAGTACTCATCGCTTCGGTGGTCGCGCAGAGAGTATACCCAATTCCCCCGCATTGCAAGCATAAAGAGATGTTGCAATCCGGTCGCACGCACCTGCCCCAAGAAATTTCTCGATAATCACTGCAACACCCCCTCAGTACAAAATACGGGGTGTTACGAATTCGTCTCCGGGTGCGTATGTCCTGCCGCAGCGGCTTTGATGCGCTTGAAGACGGCGGGAGGAACACAGGTGGCGACCCATCTCTCCCAACCCGGTGTGTCGACAAACCCGCGCACAAGGGAAGATGAAATTTCTTCCAATTCACTGGGAGCGACCATGAGTACCGTCTCGATACCGGGTTCCATGCGCCCATTCATGCGTGCCATGGTCTTTTCATACTCGAAGTCGGCAACGCCGCGCAAGCCACGCAACAAATGCGTCGCTCCGGCTTCACGGGCAAAGTCGACGAGAAACCCATGTTTCACGACGGCGACACGGACGCGGGTTCCCAAGTCGCGCACCATTTCCTCGAGGGCAACCCGTCGATCGTGGGTGCTGAGAAAGGGGTGTTTTTCCGGGTTGACGGCGAGAGCAACGACTAATTCGTCGAAGAGCTCAGCACCGCGTCGGATCATCCAGAGGTGTCCGTTGGTAGGCGGGTCAAAGCTGCCGGCGTATATCCCAATGCGTTGCATGCTCTCAGTCGAAGTTGGTGCCGTGCATCTCAGAAAAAGTCCCCCCGGTCATGCCGGGCGGCAGCCGAGAGGCGGGAGTGGGATTCGAACCCGCGAATAACGGTTTTGCAAACCGCCGCCTTAGACCACTTGGCTATCCCGCCCAATCGAGTCGCCCCGCAGCGTAGCCCAACACGGCAGAATTGTCAAGGACTTTTTTCCCAAAGAGAAAAGAAAATTTTCGATCTGTCCCTGACAAATTGAAACCTCAGTGGCGAGGGATAACTTTGCGGCAGGAAGACACGGGGGTGATCAAGTACGAGGTACGAAGTGAAGGAGATAGGCGCAACGGAGTTGCGCAGGGGAGTTAGAAGGAAGCAAAGCTGAAACGACGCGGGGAGAATAAATCAAAGCACCCGTGAGGGCGAAGCCCCCTTGGTACGCAGAGCGTCTGTAACCCGCATGAGGATTAGCATCGCAGCGTTTTTCGAAAATTTTATTGGGACAGGTGTGCGCTCAATTAACACATCCGTCCCGAATAAATCAAAGCAGTGTTTGCAGAAATTTTCGTTGGACAGGTGGCGTGAAATAGCATGAAGAATCGGCGCACACCTACTCGGAGACATGTTTGGCACTCACTACGATAAATCGAATTTCTTCCCGATGGCAAAAGAGAGGAGGAGACCGATGGCGAAGCCCACGTAGCCGACACTCTCGTTGAAGAGGGAATTGCCTGCATAATAGAGAATGCCGCAGAGAACGAGGGAACGCCAGAAGGGGCTGACACAGATAGCAAGCCAAGGTTTCTTAGTCGCTTGGAGATGGAGTATGTATTTCTTCGCGAGTTCTTCACCACTGTCAGCTGCCTTACGAAACCATTTTTCAGCTGTCGCGGCATCTTTGGTTACATATCTTCCCTCTGCGTAGTAAATGCCCAGCAGAATTTGTGCACGCGAATCTCCTTGTTCTGCGGCAGAATGATATAATTTCATCGCTTCCTCCGTATCTTGAGGCACGTTTCGCCCCTCTTCGTAGCATTTACCCAGCACAAACAAGGCGTTTGTATTTCCCCGTTCTGCTGCCAACCGGTAGTACTTAAGTGCTTCCGTACCATCCTGTGGTACCTGTACGCCATCATCGTAGCAAACACCTATGCGGAAAAGAGCGAGTGCCGATCCCTTATCGGCGGCTTCTCGGTAACATTTGAGCGCGGTTGCCGTATCCTTCTCCACTCCGAGACCGTTCTCGTAAAAAAAACCTAAATAACACAGAGCCTCAGCCGAGCCAAGCTCAACGGCATCCTTCATGATTCGAATCCCTTTTTCGGGGTTACGTAGGGCTTTATCTCCGAACATGCACCCGGATGCATACTCGATCATCGCCTGCGGATTTTTCAGCTCACATGCTCGCTCCAAAAGACTCATAGCTTCGTTGGGAGTACGCGAGGGGAAATATCCGTCTCCTAGGAGGTTAGCAAGGACTCGCATAGCTTCACTGTCACCCTGCTCGGCGGCGCGTCGCAGCCATTGCTCTCCTTCTGCTCGTTTCTCCGGCTCGTCTTTACCCAGACAGAGCAAGGCTAACATGTTCATGGCTTCTGTATTATTCCCATCAGCAGCTTCCTCCAATAACTTGACCGCCTTTGCTTCATCCTGCGGTCCCCCATCGCCGTCCAACAACTGCCGCGCTAATTCCACTTGAGCATTTTCATCTCCGTGCTCTGCTGCTTGTTGCAGGTATTTCTTTGCCTTCTCCGCATCGGCAGAAACACCGATGCCTTTCCCATAGCACGCAGATAAATAAAACATGGCTTTCGCATTTCCCTTGTCTGACGCTTTTTCAAGGAGTTCGAATGCCTTCCCGTCATCCTCCTCCACGCCGTGTCCGCCGGAATAACACAATGCCAACTGCAACATGCAAGCATCATCTCCCCGCTCGACACCGCGTCGAAAGAGCCGTACCGCCTCCGCTTCGTCCTGCTTCACCCCTGTGCCGTTCTGATAGCAGCGTCCCAGCAACGCAAGTGCCTCGGTACTGTCATACTCATCGAGAGCCTTGCGATAGTATTCTACAGCCCTGACCGGATCACACGGCACGCCGATGCCGACTTCATGGACAATTCCTAGGTGACACAGAGCGGCGTCTGACCCCGCATCAGCAGCTTCCTTCAGCAATTGTATCCCCTTTTCGGGGTCATGGTGGGTCTTATCTCCCACCAAGCAAATGGCAGCCAGCTCAAGCATGGAGTTCAGATTCTTCAACTCGCATGCTTTCTCTAAAAATTGCAAGGCTTCGTCAGGGACGCGTTCCGGAAGCTGCCCGGACCTAATGAAGTTATATAGCATGTGCATAGCCTCACCGTCATCCTGATCGGCGGCACGTCGCAGCCATTGTTCTCCTTCTGCTCGCTTCTCCGGCTCGTCTTTGCCCAAATAGAGCAAGGCCAGTTTGCTCATGGCATCTGTATTCCATTCATCTGCGGCGGCTTGCAATAACTCTACCGCTTTTGCTTCGTCCTGTGGCACCCCATCGCCGTCCAGCAGCCGCCGCGCCAATTCCACTTGAGCATTTTCCTCCCTGTGCTCTGCCGCTTGTTGCAGGTACTTCACAGCTTTTTCCGCATCGGCAGAAACCCCGACACCATTTCCATAGCATGCGGATAAATAAAACATGGCTTCCGCATTCCCTTCCTTTGCGGCTCTCTCGAGGAGCTCGAATGCTTTCCGGTCGTCTTCCTCCACGCCGTGTCCGTCGGAATAACACTGTGCCAACTGCACCATACAAGCATCATCTCCCCGCTCAACTCCGCGTCGAAAGAGCCGTACCGCCTCCGCTTCGTCCTGCTTCACCCCTGTGCCTTCCGAATAGCAGCGTCCCAAAAGCGATAGAGCAGCGGCACTATCATGCTCATCGAGGGCACGACGAAAGTATTCCGCAGCTTTCTCCGGGGACGCATCCGGCGCAATACCATACAAATGGAAGATACCATATCCCAAAAGACCGAACTCCCCGCCTCTCTCCGCTGATTCCTGCATGAGGCGAACCTCTTTGTCAAGCGTGACATCTTTCCCTGCCGCTTTCGCATCCTTCCCTCTTTTCGTTGCGTGAATGATAGCCCACGCCGCCTGTCCGTCCGCACTCCCTTGCGCGAGTGACAACTCGGCAAGGCGCAATGCTTCATTCGTATCCTTGGGTACACTGTCTCCGGTAAAGTACAACATGGCCAAAGTTGCCTGCGCATCGGCATTGCCTTGCTCCGTCGATGCCCGGTAATATCGGAGGGCTTCTTTCTTGTCCTTGCTCACGCCTTTGCCATCATAGTAACAATCTCCCAAATAAAACATCGCCCCGGCGTGTCCGGCTTCTGCGGCACGACGAAAACATTCAAATGCCCTCGCTTCATCTTTCTCTGCTCCCTTGCGGAATTTCAGACCTAGCCGGTACTGCCGCTCTGCATCATCGGGTATCTCAGTATTCATTTCTTTCGTTGTATGTGATTGGAGCAAGCCTGCACATCGCTTCCTACCGCTAAAAATATATCTCTTTTAGGTCGCCCTGTCAAGAGCAATGCAACAAAGAGAGGATAGCACCCACATCTGTCCCAAAAATTAAATGCCTAGTCGAGGGCAAAAAAAGAGTTGGCAATTGATTTCGAATCAACTGTCAAACTTTTCTTGTTACCTTGGCAAAATTTTTTGAAATAAATGGGCAGTCGGAAAACGTGGGGAAGGGATAAGTGCCTTGCAGAAAGGGAAGAAGCCGGGAAAGGAAGCTTCCCGCTCAACTCCCCCCATTGTCAGTTGACACACATCCCCACCGCTGCAGCAGAAGGCATCATGATGACAATAGGACGTTTCGTAGTCCTTCAGTATTTGTTGACGGAGAGGGACTTCCTTCCCGGGCAGTTTGACAGTTGATTCGAAATCAATTACCATTGCGTTGGGTAGCTTTTAACCCCATTTTATGCCATGAACACAAAACTTATTGCTCTGACAGCGATGTTGTGTGCGCCACTCGTGATGGCGCAGGGTCCGAGGTTCCATCGACCGGGTCACGGTCCCCAAGGGATGCATCAGGGTCG
>CAYRJI010000052.1:0-14617 GCA_964424645.1 uncultured Akkermansia sp.
ACGACTCTCAGAACCACAATCTGATGCTCTACCGCTGAACTATGAGTACCATTCGCGCGTGAGGGCGCATTCTACATGAGGAGACACGACTTGGCAAGTCAAAATTCTGCACCCTGCGTTTTTTTTCACTTGCGCTTCGCTTCTGCTCTTTCTAGCAGGGAGGTGATTCGAACACCCGACCAAAGGCTTATGAGTCCTCTGCTCTACCACTGAGCTACCCTGCCGTGCGCGGGCGAGTATAGTGGCATTTTGGCGTTTTGTCCAGCCCTTTTTTTAGATTTTCGAAAATCGCCGCAGCGTCAGTTCCTACGCGTTTTTTGCTTCCCTTTTAACTCACCTGTGCAACTCCGTTGCGCCTACCTCCTTCACTTCGTACCTCGTACTTGACCACCTCTGTGTTTCCCCGTGACAAAACCATCGCACTACCCTAGACGTCTAATTTATTTGGGACAGATGTGGTTGGTTTTTTGGGGACGGATGCGATTTTTTCCGTTTTTTACACATCTTGTTCTTGACATGAGGGGAGAATCTTGCTAGAGTACAGGGGAAGCATTTCCCGACTTTCCCATGAAACGAACATTAATCGCTGCGTCCTGTGCAATAATGGCATCTTTCATGCTGAGCTCATGCCAGAAAGAGACCAAGAGCGTGGTGCAGCTCGCCAATGACCTCACGCAGGAGCTGCGTCAAATTACAGATTCTGCTTCTGCCGACGCCCACGCGGCTCGTGTCGCCGTTATGAACAAGCGTTTCCAAAACGCTTCCGTCCGCGCATTCTCCATGAACGGTACCCCAATTTTGAGCAGCTCGGAAGGAGGTGACTCTCCGGGTGCCGCGTACGCCGATGCCCTGAAGAATCTTGCCCGCGAAATTGGGCGCGTGCGCGCAGGCTTCCCTTCCGCTTCTCATGACGGTGAGGTAGACGAGGGGCGTCTCTTCATCTCCATTGCCAAGGTTCAGGGTGTTAAAGGTACCCCCGATGAACTTAAAGATGCGGGAATGCGTTACATGCAGGACACGGGGAATGAGAGTCATTCCACCATCCCCGGTGAGCACCTCCCGGCGTACTATGGCTCTGAAAAGTTAGAAGCCGCCCTCGCTTACCGTGCGGACATCAATCAGGTGGGGAGTTTTGACTCCGAGCCTGTCCCTCCTGTCCCCGCATTGAGCAAGGAATCCCAAGAAGCTCCGACTCCCTCATCGGGGCATGCGGAGGAGGCAGCGGGAGAGGAGGGAGAGGAGGACGACTCCTGAGGGCATCTGTGCTTCCCTGCACGCGCCTCTTCCTTGGTGCCCTACTGCCTGTCGGGTAGCTTTGTTGGGTGGTCTTCCCGCCGCTGTGGGGTTCCGCTTGCTTACCGCTCCTTCCTCTTGCGTCCGGACCCGTGCCGTCCAATGTATGAACGGACCAACGCAGTGCCAATCACATGTCGTCTTCAGGGAAAGTTGAAACCCTCGCCGCAGGTGCGTTGCAGTCTCGCCTTTTATTTACCTGCTCCTATGACGGCGCACCGTGGTCCGGTTGGCAGAGTCAACCGAGCGGTCGCACCGTGCAGGACTGCATCGAAGCCGCATTCGCCCGCATCCTCAAATCACCCCTACGCATCCATGCAGCCGGGCGCACCGATGCGGGCGTCCACGCCCTCGGTCAGTGCTTCCACGCCGATATCCCGTCGCCTTGCCGACTGAGCCCGGCAGACTGGCTTGCCGCTCTGAATGCCCACCTGCCCCCAAGTGTGCGAATCTTACACGTGCAGCCGGTTGCTCCGGACTTCCACGCCCGCTTCTCCGCAATTGCCAAAATCTATGAATACCGCATCTTCTGCGGTCGCGTCTTGCCTCCTCATTCGGCAGGTCGTGCTTGGCTCTGTCCCCGCCCTCTCGATCTCTCCGTCCTCCGCACCGTCCTTGAACTCTTCTGCGGTGAACACGACTTCCGCTGTTTCTGCGCACGGCGCGGCAATGAACCCGTACCCCTTCCGCCGGGCTTTTTCACGCGGACAATCTCCGAAGCATCTTTCACCCTTTCCGATGAGCTGCTTTCCCTGCATTTCTGCGGCAACGGTTTCCTTTACAAGATGGTCCGCATGCTCGTCGCCTCTGCTGTCCGCGCCGCTTCCGCCACCTGCCCCGTCTCCGACGTACGCGTTGCCCTCGATAACCCCCTCGGCTCCCACCCTCGCTTTTGCGCCCCCCCCGATGGCTTGTTCCTCGTCCGCATCCTCTACCCCGATCCATATTTGTCCCAATAAAATGAGTGTGTTTTCTTTCCCCGGGTCCATGTTTGTGTGTTGACGAAAAAAAATTGCGTGCATAGGAAAAAAAGGCTTGCCAAATGAAAAGGAGGTGATAAACTATGCCTCCCCTCCGGGCGCATGGGAAAGATGCGAGGAGCGAGGGAATTATCGGGCAGCCGCCGGAGAAACGGCAGGTTCCTCTCGGGAGAGAGGTATTTGGTGGGTTGACGGTGCGGTCCGAAGAACAAACAACAAGCAGAAACATGCCGACCATCAATCAGCTCGTCCGCAAGGGACGCACCGTACCGGAAGAGAAGTCAAAATCGCGCGCGCTACACAGTTGTCCGCAGCGACGCGGGGTTTGTCTGCAAGTGATGACGAGAACCCCGAAGAAACCGAACTCAGCGTTGAGAAAGGTAGCGAAGGTAAGGTTGACGAATGGGGAAGAAGTGATAGCCTACATCGGGGGAGAGGGGCACAACCTGCAAGAGCACTCCATTGTGTTGGTGCGCGGCGGACGTGTGAAGGACTTGCCGGGTGTGCGATACCACATCGTGCGGGGGGCACTGGACTGCTTGGGAGTTGATAAACGTCGGCGCGGGCGTTCGAAGTACGGGGCGAAACGACCGAAGGCAGGGGCTGCACCGGCAAAGAAGAAGTAAAGCGCAAACATTTTAACAAAAATTAACCTAAAGAAAGAGCTATGGCACGACGTAAACGCGTCTACAAGAAGATGGAGCACCACGATTCGCGGTATGATTCCGCGTTGGTGGGGCGGTTCATCGGGAAGGTCATGCATTCCGGCAAGCGATCGTTGGCGGAGCGCATCGTCTACAAAGCAATAGACTTAGCAAACGAAGGCACGGAGATGGTCAGTCCGCTGGAAGTATTGACGCGGGCGATAGAGAATGCCAAGCCGCGAGTGGAAGTGAAGAGTCGCCGAGTGGGGGGCGCGACGTATCAGGTACCGTTGGAAGTGGCACCGGAGCGGTCGGAAGCCTTGGCGATGCGCTGGATCATCGGGTACGCCAGGAATCGCAAAGGGGTACCGATGGCGAAAGCACTTGCCAATGAAATTAAGGAAGCCGCTGCCAACCAAGGAGCGGCGGTGCGCAAACGGGACGACGTGCATAAAATGGCCCAAGCAAACCGCGCGTTTGCACACTTCCGCTGGTAAAGTCGGCGGAAGTTTTTGTCATGGAGATGAACGAATACTTTAACCTACAGAGAAAAAGGCAATGGCAAGTGTAAGCAGTCCTGACCGCAAAGAGCCCTTGGAGCGATACCGGAACTTCGGTATAGCGGCGCATATTGACGGAGGAAAGACGACTCTTTCGGAGCGAATACTATTCTACACCGGCATGATCCACAAGATCGGGGAGGTGCACGACGGAGCGGCGACGACCGACTGGATGGAGCAGGAGCAGGAGCGCGGAATCACCATCACCTCGGCGGCGGTGACGACGAACTGGAAGCAACTTCCGGCAGAGGGATGCTACAAGTTGTTTGAGGGGCAAAACTTCCAGCTCAACGTGATAGATACACCGGGGCACGTGGACTTTACCGCCGAAGTGGAGCGCAGTTTGCGCGTGCTGGACGGTGCTATCGTGGTGTTCTGCGGGGTAGCGGGGGTGCAGCCGCAGACACAGACGGTGTGGCGGCAGGCGAGCAAGTACAATGTGCCGCGCATCTGCTTCGTGAACAAGATGGACCGCACGGGAGCCAACTTTGCCAACGTGCTCGACGACATCCGCACGAAGCTAGGGGCGAATGCGGCGACTATCCTCATGCCGATCGGGTCGGAGGAAAGTTTGCGGGGGCAGATCGATGTGGTGAATCAGAAGGCGATTATTTACTCAGATTCCGACCGACTGGGGTCGACCTACACGGTGGAAGAGATACCGGAGGAGCTGAAAGAAGCGGCGGCGGCGGCACTGGAAGACCTCAAGGAACGAGTCGCCAATGTGGATGAGGAGCTCGGGGAGCTGTACCTGATGGAAGAACCCATTGACGCGCCTACGCTCAAGGCAGCTATACGACGGACGACGATAGCCAATGAGTTTGTGCCGGTGGTGGGGGGCTCTGCGTTCAAGAACAAGGGCGTGCAAGCCCTGTTGGACGCAGTGGTGGATTACCTCCCCTCCCCGTTGGAAGCAAAGGCAGCCACGGTGACCTCCACGATAGCTTCCGGAGTGGATGAAAATGGGTACGAGATATTTGAGAAGAAGGTGATCGTGCCGTCGGATGACGACAAACCGGTGGCGTTGGCATTCAAGTTGTGGGCGGATAAATTCGTGGGGTCTTTGGTGTTCATCCGGGTGTACACCGGGGTGATACGCAAGGGCGACACAGTCTATAACCCCCGCACCCGCAAACGGGAGCGAGTGGGACGTCTGCTGCAGATACAAGCCAATGTGCACACAGATGTGGATGAGGTATTCTCCGGGGACATAGCCGCCATCGTGGGACTGAAGAATGCGACCACGGGAGACACTCTGGCGAGTGACGATTATGACTACACGCTGGAGCCGCCGACCTTCCCGGACACGGTGATATCTATGGCGGTGGAGCCGCTTACCACGGCTGACCAAGAAAAGATGAGCAACGCGCTCCAGCGACTCTCTGCCGAAGACCCGACGTTCCGCGTGAAGACAGATGAGGAGACCGGGCAGACCATCATTGCCGGGATGGGAGAGCTGCACCTCGACATCATTGTGGACCGCCTGAGGCGAGAATTCAAGGTGGAGGCCAACACCGGGAAACCGCAGATAGCATACCGCGAGACCATCACCAAATCGGTCGACCATGTGCAGGGTAAGTTGGTGAAACAGAGCGGCGGGCGCGGGCAGTACGGAGATGTGATCATCGATATGCGCCCGGGGGAGCGTGGGAGTGGGCTCAAGATCGCCAATAAAGTGGTCGGCGGAGCCATACCGAAGGAGTACATGAATGCCGTGTACGCAGGGTTGAATGAGGCGATGAACTCCGGCATCGTGGCGGGGTATCCGGTGGAGGATGTGGAGGTGGATGTGGTGGATGGTTCCTACCACGAAGTGGACTCCAACGAAAATGCGTTTAAGATGGCGGCAATATTTGCCATGAAGAATGCTTTTGCCAAATGCGCGCCGGTGCTGCTCGAGCCCATCATGAGCGTCGAAGTGGTGACACCGACGGAGAACCAAGGTGACATCATGGGCGACCTCAATCGTCGGCGCGCGCAAGTGAGCAGCATGGAGCATAAAGGCAGCGAGTGTGTGCTGACCGCCGCCGTGCCGTTGGCAGAAATGTTCGGCTATTCCACAGACATACGAACCCTATCCAAGGGCTTGGCGTCATACTCTATGGAGCCCTCGCACTTTGAGCAGGTGCCTCCCAACCTTGTCGCACAGATCGTCAAGGCACGCGGAGGCAGTAAATAAGACAACGAGAAACCAAAACATAACCGCACGTTCATGCAAAGTCCTAAAATCCGCATACGACTTCGTGCTTTCGATAGCCGAGCTATTGATCGATCTGCTACAGAGATCGTCGAAACAGCTAAACGCACGGGAGCAAAAGTTGCAGGGCCGATTCCTTTGCCGACTCGCATCGAGAAGTTCTCTGTGAACCGCTCGGTTCATGTCAATAAGAAATCAGCTGATCAGTTCGAGATACGCACACACAAGCGATTGCTCGATATAGTCGAACCCACTTCCCGCACCGTCGAGGAGCTCAAGAAGCTTAACTTGCCTGCCGGGGTGGACATCGCCATCAAGATATAACACCAACCTGATATATTGACATGTCATTAGGTCTTATCGGAAAAAAAGTGGGTATGACCCGCGTCTTCAACCACGAGACGGGTGCGATGGTGCCCGTGACCGTGATAGATGTGACGGGGAATACCTTTGCGCAAATTAAGACGGAGGAGAAAGACGGGTACAACGCCGTACAAGTCGCCTTTGGTGCGACGAAGGAGAAGCGGCTGAGTCGACCGGTGGCGGGGCACCTCAAGAAGCTCGGGGTGGAGCCCGCCGCAGTGCTGCGCGAGTTTCGTGTGGCGGCGGAGGAGCTCCCGCAAGAGGGAGCTGCACACCCCGGGTGCGAGCTCTTTGCCGAGGGTGCTTGGGTGGATGTCATCGGCACGAGCAAGGGGAAGGGCTTCCAGGGGGTGATGCGTCGCCACAACTTCCACGGTTCGCCGATGACCCACGGGAGCATGATGCACCGTCGCACCGGCGGTGTGGGAGCATGCGCCACGCCGTCCCGCGTTTGGAAAGGGCAGAAGATGCCCGGACGCATGGGGAACGAGCGCAAAACTGTCCAGAATTTGAAGGTAGTGCAGGTGCGCAAGGATGACCAAGTGATCCTCGTGTCCGGACCGATACCCGGCGCGAAGGGGAGCGTGGTTATTGTGCGTCCGGCGAAGAAAAAAACGGCTAAATAAGACGAGCTGAGGAGAATCTATCTATGTCCGCAAAAGAATTTACCATAGAAGCAGCGACAGAGGCGCACATTGTTACGGTGGGACCTGAAAAGGGCACACAGGCTGTGCATGATCTCATCGTTGCCTACCATGCCAATCGACGCCAAGGCAGTGCCTGCACCAAGACACGCGCCGAGGTATCCGGCAATAACCGCAAGATATACCGACAGAAGGGTACGGGGAATGCTCGCCACGGCGACAAGCGCAGCCCGATCTTTGTGGGAGGCGGTGTGGTTTTCGGACCAAAGCCGCGCGACTATTCCAAGAAAGTGAACAAGGGGGTACGGAAGCTGGCGTTGCGCCGAGTGCTCGGAGATATCGTGAGTGGGGGCAAGGTCTATACGGTACCTGATTTCCGCATAGAGGACGGCAAGACGAAGAGCTTTGTGGCGGCGGTGAAAGAGCTCATCGGGGAAGAGCGTAGGGTACTCATCGTTGCCGATGAGTTTGATGAGCTCACGAAGCGCGCCGGTCGCAACGTCGGCAATGTCCTTCTCATGAGTGCCTTAGAGTTGAACATAGAGCACCTACTCAATGCGAGCAAAGTGCTCATAGTCGAAAATGCATTGGAAACCATAGCCAACCGCACGAAGTAAGATGAAAGATATTCATGATGTAATCAAGAAGCCGCGCATTTCGGAGAAGGCGACACTGTTGCACGATGCGCGGGGGGAGGTAGTGCTCGAGGTAGCTGTGAAGGCGACGAAGATCGAGATACGCCAAGCGGTAGAAAAACTGCTGGGGAAGAAGGTGGTCGGTGTGCGCACGGCAATTTACGACGGGAAGTTGCGGCGTAAACGCACCAAGAACCAAGGAGTGAGTCCCGCGTGGAAAAAAGCCTACGTGAGGCTTGCGCCCGGGGAAGAACTCGAGTTGGTCTGATTCAGCCATTGCAACATTAAACCAAGAAAGCAACCATGTCACTTAAGTCATTCAAGCCCACGACTCCTTCCAATCGCTACAAGGTGCTTCCCACTTTCGATGAGATCACCAAGAGCACCCCGGAGAAAAAGCTGCTTGAGCCCTTGCGCAAAAGCGGCGGACGCAACAATAACGGGCGTATCACGACACGCCACATCGGCGGCGGACACAAACGCCACTACCGCTTGGTGGACTTCCGTCGCGCTCGGCGTGAAGCCGCTACGGTTTTGCATGTGGAGTACGACCCGAATCGTACGTGCCGCATTGCCCTCGTGCAATACGAAGACGGAGACAAGAGCTACATTTTGGCACCGGTCGGGTTGAAACCCGGTATGACCGTGCAGAGCGGGGAGCGCGTAGCTCCCAAGGTGGGCAATGCCATGCCCCTGAAAAATGTGCCCCTAGGTACGGCGATACACAACATAGAAATCCGCCCGGGCTCCGGCGGCAAGATTGCGCGCTCTGCCGGGCAGCAAGCCGTGCTTTCTAACCGAGACGGAGAGTATGCCTTGGTCAAGATGCCCTCCGGGGAAATCCGTCGCTTCCGTGTGGATTGCTACTGTACCATCGGGCAGGTCGGAAATACGCAGCACATGAACGAGTCCTCCGGCAAGGCGGGACGTACCCGCTGGAGAGGTATTCGCCCGACGGTGCGCGGTATGTGCATGAACCCGGTGGACCACCCCAACGGCGGCGGTGAAGGTAAGTCGAAGTCCGGCGGCGGTCGCCAGCACCTGAAGTCCCCGTGGGGACACGTGAAGGGGCAGAAGACGCGGCGTCTTCGTAAACCCAGCGATGTATTCATCGTGCAACGGCGCAAGACTAAGTAACTTTAACATACAACCAAATCGACAACAATGGGACGCTCCCTCAGAAAAGGCCCCTTCGTGAGTCAGGCATTGCTGGACAAGGTAGATGCTCAGAACCGGACCGGAGACCGCAAACCAATCAAGACGTGGAGTCGCGCATCCATGGTGATACCTGACTTTGTCGGGCTCACGTTCTTGGTGCACGCCGGAAAGAACTTTGCCACAGTTTACGTGACAGAGAATATGGTGGGACATAAGCTCGGAGAGTTTGCGCCGACGCGGATATTCAAGGCACACGGAGGCATCGGCAAGAAATAGTTTCTAGGATAGTACAACAAACGACCATGGTCATTTTCCCCCAAAACACGTTCCGCACGGTGCTGCTCCTCCTCGGAGTCAGTGGTGTGGTATGCGCGGCGGAGGCCGATCGTGGTATGCAACACAGGATCTCACAACTCGAAAAACAGGTGGCTACCCTGCGCGAGAGCTACGCCCTTGCGCGGGCAGATGCCGACAAGGCACGCAAGCAAATGAGCGAGATACGCGCACGCTTGGAAGCTTTGGGAGGTGCCGCCCTTGGAGAGAAAGAGGAACGGATCATCGACACAGCGGCTCAGCTGGAAAGCACCCGCGAGGAGCTCGATGCACTGCGCAAGGCTTCCATCAAGCTCGCCGAGGCTATCAATGCTTTCCTGAATGTGGCTGTGACGGAGGATGCGACTGCTCGGCAAGCCTTGGAGACCGCCCTGCGAGAGCAGGAAGTCGCCTTGGGACTGCGTCTTGCACCGCAGGATGAGCTTTCCGGAACACCCGAGGAAGCTCAGGTGCTCAGCATCGACTCCGAATCCGGTCTCGTCGTCATTAACGCCGGGCGCGATGCCCGCGTGAAAGTTGGTATGCCCATGGAAATATCCCGGGGCGACCAAGCCATCGCGCGTGCTATCGTAACGGATGTGCGAAAGAAGGTCTCGGGTATGCTGGTGCAGGAGCACCTCAACCGCAATTTGTCCGTATCCGTCGGGGATCGTGTGTCTGTCACAACCAATAACTAATACTCAAATGGAAGTAAAAGCAATATGTAAGAATGCGCGCATGTCGGCTAAAAAGATGCGCGACGTAGCTGCGGCGGTGCAGGGAATGCCTGTTTCTGCAGCGATAGATGTGCTGAGCTACTCCCCCAAGAAAGGAGCATACCTGATCAACAAGACGATCAAGTCTGCCGTAGCGAATGCTGAGAATAACAATGGGCTTACGGCGGATGACCTGATTCTGAAGAGTGTACGGATAGATGAGGGGATGTCATATCGGCGCAGCATGCCGCGCGCACGGGGTTCCGCCAATGCCATCATCAAACGCACGGTCCACATCACAGTGGTGGTGACCGATGAAACCTGACGCCAGAGCACACGAACTTACAAACGTATATGGGACAAAAAGTTAATCCGATAGGTTTTCGCCTTGCAGTCACGAAAGACTGGCGATCCAAGTGGTTTGCCACCGGCAAGGCATACGCTTCCAAATTGCATGAAGACTTCAGAATTCGCCGGTTTATCAAGGATTATACCCTCAAGGTGAACAGCGATCTGAAGGGTTCATCCCCGGCTATCTCTCGTATTATCATCGAACGTGCTTGGAACAGCGTGCGCGTTACCATTTCTACCGCCCGACCGGGGCTCGTGATAGGCCCCAAGGGTAAGTACATCGAGGAAATGACGACTGCCCTCACCAAGCTATGCAACGGTGCACAGGTGAAGCTCGACATACTTGAAATACGCCAGCCGGAGTTAGATGCTCAGCTGGTGGCAGAAAATATCGCCATGCAGCTCGAACGCCGCGTTTCCTTCCGGCGTGCCATGAAGCGCGCCGTGCAGGTGGCGATGGACTTCGGAGCTGACGGCATACGTGTACGATGCGCCGGTCGTTTGGGCGGTGCCGATATCGCACGTGCAGAGCAGTACCGCGAGGGGAAGGTGCCGCTGCAGACACTGCGTGCCCCGATAGATTACGGTTTTGCCGAAGCCCGCACCCTTTACGGGCTGATCGGAGTGAAATGCTGGATCAACAAACGCCCGGATGTCGGCGGCTCTTCGCTCGGCAGTCGTTCGACCGCTCGTCCACCGCGCATGCGCCGCGATCGTGATAATCGTCGCGATGCATAAGTCCTATCTGAACCCCTAACTTTTTAGAAAGGAAACAGAATTATGCCTTTAATGCCAAAACGAGTAAAGGGAAACCTGCGCAAGATGCACCGCGGCAATCGCGGCGGCAATGCGACAAGCGGAGATTACGTGGCTTTCGGCGACTTCGGCTTGCAGGCACTTACACGCGGCTGGGTTACCAATAATCAGATTGAAGCCTGCCGTGTGGCTATCAACCGATACCTCCGCCGTCGCGGTCGCGTATACATCCGGATTTTCCCGCAGAAGTCTTTCACCAAACGCCCGCCGGACACCCGTATGGGTAAGGGCAAAGGAGCCGTGGAGGGTTGGGTGGCTGTCTGCCGCCCGGGGAACGTCATGTTCGAAGTGGGCGGTGTTACTGAGTCTGCCGCAAAAGAAGCCCTTCGATTGGCTTCCAACAAGCTCGGCATTCGTACGCGTTTCGTCTATCGTCGGGGTGCGGAGCCCCAGGCGTAAACTTCATTAACCTTTTAATTATTCCGAGTTATGCCTGTCAGAAAAGCCAAAGACTTCCGTGGGATGAATGCTAAAGAACTGGCTGCCCACATTCGCAGTCTCCGAAAGGAACTGTTCGATCTGCGCCTCAAGCACGGTGCCGGTTCGCTGGAAAACAATCAGAAGCTGCGCATATTGCGCAAGGAGCTCGCCTGCGCTCTCACGGTGCAGGGCGAGGGTGCCCCTGCCCCTTCCTCCGATGCCGATGCGTAAGTGTCACCTCTAACACAATTTTGTTCCGACTATGAGCGAAGAATCAACGCCGACTAAACCCCGGGGCATTCGCAAGACCCGCGTGGGTGTTGTTGTGTCCACTAAGATGTCCAAAACCATCGTGGTAGAGTACGTGGCACGCGTACCTCACCCGGTGTTCAAAAAAATTGTTAAGCGCAGTAAGAAGTACTATGCGCACGACGAGAATGAGATAGCTAAGGTGGGAGATACCGTGCGCATAAGTGAAACGCGTCCGCTTTCTGCCCTGAAACGCTGGGAGCTTGTGGAAGTCATTAAACATTAAAAGGGAAAGGAGATCTGCTATGCTACAAATGGAATCTCTGGTTCAGGTGGCGGACAACACCGGTGCCCGCACGGCGAAGGTGATCGGCGTCATCGGTAAGGCAACCGACCAAGCACACGTCGGCGATATTGTCACCTGCCACGTCCGCGAGTCTATCCCCACTGCCGCGATCAAAAAGGGGTCGGTGGTGAAGGCAGTGGTGGTTCGTACATCTGCCCCCATTCGCCGGAGTGATGGTTCAGTGTTGCGTTTCGATTCGAATGCGGTGGTCTGCATCGATAAGGACAACAACCCGCGTGGTACCCGTATTTTTGGACCGGTCGCCCGTGAACTCCGCGAAAAGGGGTTCATGAAGATCGTTTCCTTGGCACCCGAGGTGCTCTGACGCGGCTTCGTCCCGCGTTTGGCAAAAGATTAGCGGCGGCTCTTTGCACAGCGGTCGTACACACCACGGCGGACGTCGTTCGTGTCGGGTTGTGGCGCAGTGTGGGTGTTGTTCTTTGGTTTCGTGTACTTCGTATTTTCTGCTCCCCTTCAGCCGTGACTCGCTTCGCGGATGTCCTCGACGGTGATGATGGGGATCAGATCGTGAGGAATCTCGCGGAACTCCGGCGGGAGATTTGCCGGTCCGATAATGCGCTCAGGGGTGCAGTGGATATTATTCGCCGTCAGGGTAGACTCTACGTCGGGTAAAATAACGAGGAGGCAATGTTCCGCCGCCCGTGATGCGGCATTCGCCCAGCGCGCTTGCAGGGCGTGGTGATAGGAGATGCGGCACGGTCCATCTGCCGCAGACGGGCAGAGTAGAGCTGTGACGGGACCGTGCGCGTTCAGAAAGACTGACATCGCACATTCGTCGCCGCCGTCTATGAGGTGTGTTTGCTTGTCCAGTTCCCCGGCGGGTAAAAGGACACGATGCGGCAGGGCAGGCACACACAAGGACTGCGCGAGGGAAAGAGAGGGGGTTACCACGCTGTAGTTTTCATCGCGCAGGTGCGTGAGCAGACGGCGTAGGAGGGGCGTATCGTCCGCGTAAATACAGCCGTCTTGCGGTAGGTACTGATGCAGGACACTGATGTATTGGGAACTCAGGAAAGCATCCCCGAGAGAGTTTCCGTCGGGGGGAAGGTAGCGAGCCCCGGCACGCACGCGCTGTAATAAGCCTTGTTTTTGCAGGTAGATGAGGTCGTTACGCACGGTTTCCTCCGTTACACCGAGTTCATCTGCTACCGATGCCGTGCGCAGGTAGCCGTGCTGTTCGAGTAGAGCAAGAATGACCTTGCGCCTTTCATGGGGTACGTACATGTCTCCGGTCAGGTTTAATGAACGAGGTTGCGGAGGTGATGGAGGATTTCATCCGTCGCCGTGCAAAAAGGGGTACTCACCCTCTTGGGTAAGCACTCATGCGCGTGGGCGGATAGCTCGTGTAGCCGCTTGGAAATAGTCTCTGCACGAGTGAGGATGACATGCTTTGTCCCCTTCTTTTTTTCGTGAAGCAGCATAACAGTTGCCAGAGTTTGCGAAATGAGCCCTGCAAATACTGCGAGGAGCTGCTCCACAGCGTGGTTCTTCAGGTAATATTCGGCGTGGGAGGTGATGTGTTCGCGGATGAAGGAGATGAGTCGGGATACTGACCGAAACAGCGGGGTGCGCATGGCGCGACGCAGCTGAGCGGCTTCTTCCTCCTCCATGAAGTCAGTTACTCCCCAGTCATCCCAGTCACTCCAAATGTCATACTCTCGGTCTTCTTCATTTTCTGCGGCGAGATTGTCCAGCAGTTCCATGCGGTCAAGTACAAATGCAGCCGATTCCAAACCGCGCGGGTCGGGACGGTATTTGCTGTATACGGAAGGCACAATGGACATGTATGCCTCCGCTCGGTTGAGCACGCAGTCCCATCGACATTCCGGCATCTGCTCATCGAGCAGGCTCAGCCCGGGTCCGCGAAACCCTTCCACGTTGAGTCGCACATGGTCTGCCAGAGTAACCACATTCAGCATAGCCTGTGCATTCTCCACCGGTCCCGTGCATTCCCAGCTCGGGAGAGTGATGTCTGTGCATGTAAACTCTGCACCCTCAATGAGGACGCGAGTCTCTAATCCTTGGAAAAACTCCAAGGAGAGCATGTTGTCGAGTGTGCCGGAATCAGCCGGAGAGGACTCGCGCCGTGAGAATGTCATGTCACCCATGATGAACGAACCCTTGAAGTTTCTCATGCGCCGAACAAAGCGATGGAGCTCGGTCATCACAGTGTTAGCACGCGGCAATTCCCCTTTTCGCTCGAAGGAGGCACGGCAGCCCGCTATATCACCCATGCAGTTACCGACAAATTGTAGGCACAGCTCTTGCGACTCTCGGGCAAAGCGGAGGGTCAACGCAGTGGTGTCGCGTGTCGTGTTGTCGATCACACCGCCGACCACAATAGGTGTAAGGTTAACCAGCATGATTCGGTGCAAAGTAGGTGGGCAATGGCAGAGAACGGGCGAGTTCTTCGACACGCTCGGATGCGTTCATGAGCTCGGATACGGCATCCCAATGACCGCTGATAAAGGCTTCACGGGGTTCGTCCGGCATGCGCACCGGTATGCACTCGTGTGCACTCGTCAGAGACATCGTCAGTAAATCCAAGTTCCATTCTGTCTCCGGATGCTCGATGATGCATGATCGGAGACGGGCAAGATCGGATGCAGCGGCACTCACGCACGGTAACCCAATGCCACAGGAATTGCCGAAAAAGATTTCTGCAAAGCTCTCCGCGACAATCGCTTGTATCCCGGAGCGTTTGATGGCTTGCGGCGCGTGCTCCCGCGATGACCCACACCCAAAGTTTTCTCCCCCTATCATGAGCACCGCACCCGCATGTTGTGGGGCATCGATGGGGTGCCCTTTGCTCGCCCCGTCCACTGTAAACCGTTCATCATAAAACATTTTACCGGCAAGTTCATCAAAAGTCACGCATTTCAGGAAGCGTGCCGGGATGATGCGGTCGGTAT
>CAYRJI010000053.1:0-14577 GCA_964424645.1 uncultured Akkermansia sp.
CCTGACGGCGGGATTGGACGGCGCGGTTGAGGGGGGATTCGGAGCTGTCGCGTCCTCCTACCACAGCGAGGAGGGCACCTGTAGCGTTATCAATGACCACGCATGCCGCTTGGATGTACTGCGGGCGCATTTTTTCGGCTTCCTCCGGGGGGAGGGCGGCAATGGCAGTGCGAAATTGGGCGCGGGTCTGGTGCGACCAACGGCGTTGCTTTTCAAACATATCCACTAAGCGGGAGTCGAGTTCGCGCATCACATCGTCCTGCAGGTCAACATCGAGGGTGGTACGGACGACGAGACCGCCGGAGTAGGTGGCATCCTCTTTCACATGCCGTTGGGCGGAGTCGAGCATATCCAAGATGTGGTCGACTTCACTGCGGACGAGGTCGAGAGCGTAATTTTGCGAGCCACGGAGGGCGGGGCGGGAAGTCACGATAGGTTCCGCGAGGGCAGCGCGGTACTGATTACGAGTGATATGCCCGTTGTCGACGAGAAGTTTAAGGACTTTGTCGCGTTGGATTTTCGCGGAGGAGGGGTTACGCAGGGGGGAGAACTCATTGGGGCTACAGACGATACCGGCGAGGAGTGCGGCTTCACCGATGGTGAGGTCTCGGGGCTGTTTGTCGAAGTAACCCTTAGCGGCTTGTTTGAGACCCAAGAAAGTGTGACCCCAGAAGACGCGGTTGATGTAGCAGGTGAGGATAGTCTTCTTGTCGTAAGCGGACTCGATGCGGCGAGCGAGAGCCATTTCGGTCAGCTTGGCGTCCATGTTGCGCACGCTGTGGTTGTATGTATTTTTCGCGAGCTGCATGGTGAGAGTGGACGCACCTTGGGTGGCACGGTGGTGCTTGAAGACTTGGGCGACGGCACGGAGGACACCGCGCGGGTCGATGCCGCCGTGCTTCCAGAAAGAGCGGTCCTCCTGCATGATGAGGGCATGGATGAAGTAGGGAGGTACCTCGGCATCCAGATTGTCGATACTGCGGCGGTTTTCGCCGTGAAGGGTGCCGATTTCGTTGCCCTTGCGGTCGAGGACGATGGTACGCTCCGGCATGCGCAGGATTTGGGTGATGTCGTAGCGTTCGGCTTTGATACTGTAGATGATGGCGAGGATTGCCGCTAGGACGAAGCCGACAAAGGAGACGCTGATGACGATGCGGAGGAGTTTGGGCAGAGTGCGGGTAAGAAAGAAGACGAGGCGGAAGGGCAGGGTGATAAGTAGACGGATGGCTTGCCACACGCTCATGCCCTTTTTGGGGGGACGTCGGAAGTCATCCAAGGGGTTGTGTTCACGGGAGTAGCGGGTGTAATTGTGCGCGGGGAAGGGGCTCCCGAAGATGTCATCGGAAACCGGTTCTTGAGGAGCAGATTCGGATGTTGAGGGGGACTCGGGACGTGCCGGGTGCTCGGAAGGTTCCGGGGGTTCTCCCGTGTAAACATCATCATCCGAAAGCGAGGATTGTAAACGGGCACGGGGCTCGGCTTGAGTGTAGAGGGGAGAGTCCTCGCGCACAGGGGGAGAAGATGTATCTTGCCGGTCAGGTTTGTAGCGCATGCGCGGATTAGGGGGCAGGGGATGCCTCGGCAAAAAGTTCGTAGGCTATGGAGTCGGTAACCTCGACGGTCGCAAATTCACCCACGGGGAGGGAGGGGTCAACGTGCACGGCACCGTCCACATCCGGGGCATCCCATGGACCACGTGCTAAGCCGGGAGCATCGACTAAAACTTGCAACTTTTTCCCGATGCAGGTGCGCCCGATTTCATCTGCTATACCTGCTAGGAGCATGTTGAGTTCGTTCGCCCGGCGTTTTTTTGTGGCGTGGTGGACTTGACCGGGCATGCGGGCGGCGAGGGTGCCTTCTTCGCGGGAAAAGGGGAAAACACCGGCGCGTTCGAAGCGGAATTCGCGCACGAAGTCGCAGAGTTCGGAGTGATCGCGTTCGGATTCGCCGGGGAGACCGCTGATTAGGGTAGTGCGCAAGCCGATACCGGGCACGGCTGAGCGGATACGGGTAAGGAGGGCGCGGATGAAAGCACCGTCCGTCCGCCGCCGCTGCTCACGCAGGATGTGGTCGCTGATGTGCTGCAGGGGGATGTCCGCGTATTTGACCACGTGGGGGCATTCAGCAAAGACGGAGATGAGCTCGTCGCTCCAGTGAGCCGGGTGGGTGTAGAGGACGCGCAGCCAGAAGGAGCCGGGAAAGGAATTGGCTTCGCGCAGGAGCCGGGCGAGAGAGTCGCCGCTCTGCGGGCGGTCCTGCCCGTAGAATGTGGTGTCTTGGGCGATGAGATTGATTTCCTTGGTGCCCCCCTCAATGAGGGACTGAATTTCGCGCAGGACATTTGCTAGGGGGCGACTGCGGTAAGCTCCTCGAATGCGCGGGATGGCGCAGTAGGCGCAGGCGTGGTTGCAGCCTTCGGCGATTTTGACGTAGACAGAGTGCTGCGGGGTCAGGCGAAAGCGGGTAGCACCGTAATCCGGCACCGCTTGCGATATTTTGCTGCGGTAAATCTTTTGCCCCCCGCCCTCGAGGACATCGCGCACAATGCGCACGATGTCAACGACTTCGTCCACCCCCACAAAGGCATCGACCTCCGGCAGCAGACGCACCAGCTCCTCGCCGTATCTCTGAGCCAAACACCCGGATACGAGAATTTTTTGCCCGACCGGGGACTTCCCCGCATCCCGAGCACGTGTGTACGCGAGGATAGTGTTGATAGCCTCCTGCTTGGCGGCTTCGATGAAAGCGCAAGTGTTGATCAGCAGAATGTCCGCTTTTTCCGGCTTGCTCTGCTTGAAACCTGCCGCCAACAGCCGGTCGGTCATCACCTCCGAGTCCACTAAGTTTTTCGCACACCCCAATGTGACAATGGCAAATTTCGCCCGCATGCCCTCACTGTACCACATAGCACCCCGGTTACCAAGGAAATTCGGCGCAGATGCACAACATCGTTACGCCCAACCTCTTCACTTCGTACATCCATTCACCCGCGTCTTCCTGCCGCAAAGTCTTCGCCCACCACTAAGCTCATATTTTTTAGGACAGATTTGGTGTTGCGCGGGTTAGAGGGCAGAGATTGGGAAGGAGTGTGAACCGCGTCCTAGTGGGAGGGAGGATTGTGCGGTGCAGAGGACGATTCCGGGTTCGAGAGAGAGGGAGCCGAGGGGGATTTTCGAAGCGGCTTCGAGGGCAGCGGCGGAGGGGCTGTCACTCTTTTTGACCTCGATGGGGAGGAGGTACCCGTTGCGACGGAGGATGAAATCGACCTCCGCCCCGGTGCCGTCACGGTAGTAGGACAGGGGCGGTTGAAGACCCGCATGGGAGAAACTACGGGAGAGTTGGTTGAAGACCCACGTTTCGAGGATAGGACCGGCGAAAGCACCTTTTCGGAGGACCTCGGGGTTACTCCATCCGCCCAGCCAAGCACAGAGACCGGTGTCGCAGAAATAGAGTTTAGGGCTCTTGGTCAAGCGTTTGGAGCAGTTAATGTAGTAAGGTCGGAGTAGAGCGATGATGCCCGAAGCTTCTAGGATACTGATCCAACTTTTTGCGGTGTTGAGAGATACATCCGCATCCCGCGCTAGGTCAGCGTAGACCAGTTGTTGACCGCTGCGGGCGGCAGCAGACTGAAGAAACTTGGTGAAGGAGACGTGGTTGCCGATATGGGCTAGGGCATGGACATCGCGTTGAATATAAGTTTGTAGGTACGAAGAAAAATAATCGTTGAGATTGAGGTCGGGGTTTTCGTGAAGAGCGGGGTAGCCGCCCCTGTGGATGCGTTCATAGAGGAGGTTGACGTCGCAGCAAAGGGCAGGGTCCGGGTGGGCGAGAGGCGAGTCTGCCGAGAAAGCCAGCGTGGTATCGCCGCAGCGGAGGAGTTCGCGCTGGGAAAGGGATTGCAACTCTAGGATGCCGATGCGACCCGCCAATGATTCGGAGACACCCTTCATCACCGAAAAACGCTGCGACCCGGTCAACCAATACATGCCGGGATTGCGAGCGGTATCGACCTTGAGTTTGATCGCGCGGAAGAGCTCGGGAGCGTATAGCACCTCATCGATGCAGAGCGGGGTGCCGTATTCTTCCAAGAGACCGATGGGGTCCTCCTGCGCTTGGCGTGTCAGACGATAATCGTCCAGCGTGATGTACCGCATCTCCTGCGGCATGATGCTCCGGAGAAGGGTGGATTTACCCACCTGCCTCGCACCTGTCACGAGGACACAGGGAAATTGGGTGCTCAGGTCGAGGACTTTCGCGGCGGCTGTACGGGGGAAAAAAGTCATAGTGATGCAAATCTGCAATATGATTGCATAATTGCACGAAAAAGGCAAGAAGGAAAACGAACTTCCCTACACTTGATCCCCTTTACGTTTCCCTGCGACAAAACCATTGCCCGACAATGCCGTTCATCTTTTCGGGACGGGTATGATGCTTGACGGGAAGGGGTAAAGGTGGTAGGATAAGGAATGAGATGAGCACGAGACTGCGAGTAGCCATACAATCGAAGGGGAGGCTCAATGAAGACACGATGGATTTGTTGAGAGAAGCGGGGATACGGATGGATGCGGGGGAGCGAGCCTTGCTGGCGGAGGCGCGGGGGTACCCGCTCGAGGCGTTGTTTTTGAGAGATGACGACATACCGGAGACGGTGGCGGATGGGGTGGCGGATGTGGGGATAGTGGGGTTGAATGAGGTGGAGGAGCGGGCGGTGGAAGTACGGGTGGAGCAGGGGCTGGGCTTCGGGGGATGTCGGTTGTCGCTCGCGGTACCCAAGGAGCAGAATTACAGCGGACCGGCGTGGTTGGAAGGGAAAAAGGTTGCCACTTCCTATCCGCACATACTGGGGAAGTACTTGAAGGAGAAGGGGGTGCGGGCGCACATCCATGTCATCGCCGGGTCGGTTGAGATCGCGACCGGGATAGGGTTGGCAGACGCGATATTTGACATCGTGAGTTCCGGGTCCACGCTCATCAGCAATAACTTACGAGAGGTAGAGAGCGTGATGCAGAGCGAGGCGGTTTTGATTGCCCATCCGGGGCTGGGAGAAGAAAAGCGCGAGATACTGGAAGAGCTGAAATTCCGGTTCAACGCGGTGAGGAGCGCGCAGGGGAAAAAGTACGTGCTGATGAACGCGCCGCGAGAGGCACTGGACGCGGTGCTGGGCGAACTGACTGGCATCAAGAGTCCGACCGTGATGCCGTTGGCGCAGGAGGGCTGGTGCAGTATCCATACCGTGCTGGAAGAAGAGAGGTTTTGGGACATTATCGGGAAACTTAAGGCGGCGGGAGCGCAGGGAATCCTCGTTCTGCCGATCGAAAAGATGGTATTATGAGGGGCATGCACATAGACCGGAACCCGGAGCGGGGGAGGTGGGCAGATTTGGTGCGACGTCCGATGCAGGATCGAGAGGCACTGCGAGACACAGTGGTGCCCATTATCCGCAGTGTGCGGGAAGGGGGGGATGCCGCGCTGCGGGAGCTGAATTTGCGCTACGACCACTGTGCGCCGGACAGCTTGACGGTGAGCGTGGAAGAAATCGCGGCGGGGGTCGCGCTTTTGTCGGAGGAGCTGAAGCGAGCCATACGGCAGGCACACGCGAACATCTCCCGTTTTCACGCCGCGCAGCGGGTGCCGGATGTGCGGGTGGAGACGGCACCGGGGGTGCTCTGTGAGCAACGCAATGTGCCCCTGACGCGGGTGGGAATCTACGTACCGGGGGGGAGCGCGCCGCTCTTTTCCACCGTGCTCATGCTGGCGGAGCCCGCGCGGCTGGCGGGGTGTCGGGAAAGGATACTCTGTACACCGGCGGGAAGAGACGGGCGACTGCATCCGGCGATACTCTACGCGGTGCAGCTCTGTGGGGTGACAACATTGTGCCGCGTAGGAGGGGCGCAGGCGATCGCGGCTATGGCATACGGTACGCAGAGTATCCCCAAGGTCGACAAAATTTTCGGACCGGGGAATCGCTATGTTACTGCCGCTAAGCAGCTCGTGTCGTTGGACGGAGTGGCTATCGATATGCCCGCAGGACCGAGTGAGGTGGAGGTGCTGGCGGATGCCACCTGCGAGGCGGCGTTCGTGGCGGCGGACCTCCTGAGCCAAGCCGAGCACGGACCGGACAGCCAGGTGATGCTCGTGACGACAGACGAGGGGGTGCTGGACGCCGTGGTGAAGGAAACGGAGCGGCAACTCGCGACGCTGGAGAGGCGGGATATTGCGGCGCAGGCACTGGAGCACAGTCGGGCTGTACTCCTCCCGGACATGCGGGAGGCTATCGAATTTACGAACGAATATGCGCCGGAGCACCTCATACTGGCAGTGGAGGGGGCGCGAGAAGTGGCGGCGGAGGTGGTGCATGCTGGGTCGGTGTTCATCGGCAACTACAGCTGCGAAAGCGCGGGCGACTACGCATCCGGCACCAACCACACCCTCCCCACCATGGGGTGTACGAAGGGGTACAGCTCCTTGGGGTTGCACAGTTTCATGCGCAAAATGACCGTGCAGGAGATTACGCCGGTCGGAGTGCGGAGCATCGGGCACTGCGTGGAGCTGATGGCGGAAGCAGAGGGGCTGGGAGGGCACAAACGCGCCATGAGCCTGCGAATGCAAGCGGTCGCGGGGAACGAGACAGAGCCTCGCACTACGGCGGGAGAGGAGCTGCCGGAGGAGCTGTGCCGCTTGGTGCGACCGAATATTCTGGCGTTGGAGCCCTATCGCTCCGCCCGCGATGAAGCCGCCGGGCTGAAAGCGGAGGTGTGTTTGGATGCGAACGAGTCCCCCTACAATGCGCCGTACAACAGGTATCCGGACCCGCTGCAGCGGGAGCTTCGGCGGGTACTGGCGGGGCGGCTCGGGGTACGGGAGGAGTGCCTGTTCTTGGGCAATGGGAGCGATGAAGCCATCGATCTCGTGATGCGCACATTTTGCGAGCCCGGGGTAGACCGAGTGCTCGCGCCCGAACCCGGCTACGGGATGTACGAAGTTTGCGCGCATATCAACCGAGTAGACTACACGGGCGTGCCGCTGCGGGAGGGATTTACGCTCTGTGCACAGGATTTTTTGGATGCGGCAGACGCGCGGACGAAGGTGATTATCCTCTGTAGTCCGAATAACCCCACCGGCAATTTGATGGCGGAGGAGCAGATGCGAGAGCTGCTCGCGCGCTTCGACGGCATTGTGGTGGTCGATGAAGCGTATATCGACTTCGCGGGAGGAGAGGGAATGCTTCCGCAGTTGAGTCGGTGGGCGAGGCTGGTGGTGCTGCGGACATTTTCCAAGGCGTGGGGCAGCGCGGGCATACGTCTCGGGTTGGCGGTGGCGCACCCGGGAATCATTGCCTGTTTCAATAAGGTCAAGTACCCCTACAACGTCAATCGGCTCACTGCCGAGTACGCCATGAAGCGGCTCGGCGAGGAAGCGAGCGTGCGGCAGCAGGTGGATGCCATCCTGAAAGAACGCAGACGCCTCGCCGAACAAATTGCCCGGCTGCAACTCTGTCGCCGCGTGTTCCCGAGCGATGCGAATTTTCTGCTCGTGCAGGTGGATGATGCCCGGCGCGTGTACGAGGGATTGGCGCGGAGCGGGATCATCGTGCGCGATCGCAGCAGTGCCTTGCATTGCGAGAATTGCCTGCGCATCACGGTCGGGACGCCGCAGGAAAACGACAGGCTGCTGGAGGTGCTTCGTTCCTTGGATGCTTGATATGAACTCCTTGCGCGCCATGAAGAAAGTACTGTTTATCGACCGCGATGGGACGCTGCTGCAGGAGCCGGAGGATGAGCAGGTGGACAGCCTGAGCAAAGTCGCGTTCGTGCCCGGTATGATTCGCGCGCTCACTGCGATACGCGAGCGGAGCGACTACCGCTTCGTCATGGTGAGCAATCAGGATGGGTTGGGGACACCCGCTTTCCCGGAAGAGAGCTTTTGGCCCGTCCAAAACTTGCTGATCAATACCTTGCGCGGCGAGGGGATCGAATTTGACGATATCTACATCGACCGGCATTTTCCCGCCGACAACTCTCCCGCCCGCAAACCCGGCACAGCCATGCTCACCTCGTATACGGACGAGAGTTGCGATCTGGCAAACTCGTATGTCATCGGGGACAGAGAGACAGACGCACAGTTGGCGCGCAACTTGGGGTGTCGCAGTATACTGCTCGGACCGGAGCTGGGGTGGGACAAGGTCGCCGAGGTGATACTGGCGGGAGAGCGGGCGACGGAGGTACATCGGCGGACGGGAGAGACAGATATTTACGTGCGGCTGGACCCGGACCGCCCCGGCGAGGCAGATATTTCCACGGGGCTACCCTTTTTGGACCACATGCTCAGGCAGATTGCGGTGCACGGCGCGCTTTCGTTGACCGTACACGCGCGGGGAGACCTCGAAGTGGACGAGCACCACACCATGGAAGACACCGCGCTGGCACTCGGGGAAGGTCTGCGGTTGGCACTCGGCGATAAAATTGGGATACAACGCTATGGCTACTGCCTGCCGATGGATGATAGTTTGTGTCGGGTAGCACTGGACTTCGGGGGGCGACCGTGGCTGGTGTGGGATGTGGAGATACGGCGCGATGAAGTCGGGCACATACCGGCGGACATGTTTTACCACTTTTTCAAGAGCCTGAGCGACGCGGCACTCATGAACCTGAATATCTCGGCGCGCGGGATGAATGACCACCACTGCATCGAAGCCGTGTTTAAGGCATTTGCCCGGGCATTGCGAATGGCTGTGCGGCGGGACATTCGCCACCTCGTCCTTCCCTCCAGCAAGGGGACACTTTGATTTATGAAGGTAGCGGTCATCGAGTACAAAGCCGGGAACACGCACTCCGTGGTCCACGCGCTGCGGCGGGTCGGGGCGGAGCCGCTGCTCACGGCGGACCCGGCGGAGATAACGGCGGCGGCAAGGGTCATTTTACCGGGGCAGGGAGAGGCATCGCATGTCATGCGGGCACTGCGCAATGCCGGACTCGACGAGGTGGTGCGGGGCTTGCGGCAGCCCGTACTCGGGATATGCATCGGGCAGCAGATATTCTGCGAGCATACGGCGGAGGGGGACACGAGATGTTTGGGGATATACCCCGGCGCGAGGGTAGAACACTTCGGGAAGCTTACCGCGCAGCGCGGGTTGAAAATTCCGCATACGGGCTGGAATACGCTGCATGGGCTCAGGACACCGCTTTTTCGGGGCATCGCGGAGGGAGAGTACGTGTACTTTGTGCACAGCTTTTGCGTGCCGCTGAATCCTTGGGCGGCGGCGCGCACGGAGTACGGCGGTGTGAGCTTCGCCGCCGCTATGCAACGGGATAACTTTTACGCTACCCAGTTTCACCCGGAAAAAAGCGGGCGGGTGGGGGAACAGATACTGCGCAATTTCCTTACGCTCACGACATGATCGAGATGATACCGGCTATCGATATGATTGAGGGTCAATGTGTGCGACTCTCGATCGGCGATTACGCGCGGAAAACGGTTTACTCCGACGATCCGGTGGATGTGGCGCGACACCTGTATGACCAAGGGTTCCGGCGGCTACACCTCGTGGATTTGGATGGCGCGCGAGCCGGACACTGCGTCAATCTCCCCGTGCTCGAGCGGATATGCGCGGCGACGGAGCTGGTGGTGGACTACGGCGGTGGGGTGCGAAGTGAGGGGGACGTGCGGGCGGTATGGGATGCCGGGGCGGCTATGGTTACCGTCGGGAGCCTCGCGGCGACGCAGGCGGATATGGTGACCGAGTGGGTGGTCGCGTACGGGAAGGAACGCTTCATCATCGGCGCGGATGTCATGGACGGGCGCATCCGTACGCACGGATGGATGCGGGAGGGGGGCGCGGAAGTGTTCTCGTTCATTGACTTTTGGACGCAGAGGGGAGTGACGCGGATTTTATGCACAGATATTTCGCGGGACGGCATGCTCAGCCACCCCAATATCCCGCTTTACGAGCGGATTATGCGACGCTTTCCGCGCTGCGAACTCATTGCCAGCGGGGGAGTCTCCTGCACGCGGGATATTTTGGATCTGCATGCTGCCGGGATACCCTCGGTCGTCTTCGGCAAGGCGTACTACGAAGGAAAATTGGATGTGAAACAGCTACTCGAACATGCTCGCTAAACGCATTATCCCCTGTCTCGATGTCATGAACGGGCAAACGGTGAAAGGGACACGGTTTGTGGAGCTCCGTCGGGCAGGTGACCCCGTGGAGCTCGGGAAGATATACAGCGAGCAGGGGGCGGATGAGCTCGTGTTTCTTGATATCACTGCCAGCCACGAAGGGCGTAAAACGTTCACCGACATGGTGACCCGAGTGGCGCGGGTGCTCGCTATCCCGTTTACCGTGGGCGGCGGCGTGCAGGGACCCGATGATGTCGCCCGACTGCTGGATGCCGGGGCGGATAAGGTGAGTATCAACACGGCTGCGCTGCGACGTCCGGAGCTCATCGATGCCATCGCCGCGCGCTTCGGAACGCAGGTCTGCGTGGTGGCAATCGATGCGCGGGAGCAGCAGCCCGGTCGTTGGGAGTGCTATATGAACGGCGGACGCATCCCGACCGGGAAAGGGCTTTTTGCGTGGGCGCGTGAAGCGCAGGAGCGCGGAGCCGGGGAAATCCTCTTTACCTCCATGGACCACGATGGGTCGCGTCAAGGATTTGCCAATGAAGCACTTGCGAGATTGAGCGACACGCTGAGCATTCCCCTTATTGCCAGTGGAGGAGCGGGGACTATGCAGGATTTTGCGGATGCTTTTCGCCTCGGTAAGGTCGATGCGGCACTCGCTGCCGGGGTCTTCCACTTCGGAGAAATTACTTTGCCACAACTGAAAAGATACCTGACTCAACAGAATATACCCATACGCCCATGATCCCTCATCCCGATGTGACTCAAATTGACTTTGCGAAAGGCGACGGACTCGTGCCCGCCGTCGTGCAGGATGTCGATACGCGCCGTGTACTCATGCTCGGGTACATGAACCGCGAAGCCTTTGAAACGACACTCCGTCTCGAACGTGTGACATTTTTCTCCCGCTCACGACAGTGCCTTTGGACGAAGGGAGAAACGAGCGGACATTTCCTCGATGCGGTGGAAATGAGGGTGGATTGCGACGCGGATGCGCTGCTCGTGCTTGCGCGTCCGCATGGACCGGTTTGCCACACGGGGACAGATACGTGCTGGGCACAGCCGAATACGCCTCTCCCGCTTTCGTTTCTCTCTGATTTGCAGGAGTTTATTATCAAGCGAAAGGCTGAAATGCCCGAGGGTTCGTACACTACGTCCCTCTTCCGCGATGGCATCAACCGCATCGCTCAAAAGCTCGGCGAAGAAGCACTCGAAACGGTCATCGAAACGGTCAACGGCTCAAACGAGCGCGTCATTTACGAGGCGTCCGACATGCTCTACCACCTCATCGTTTTGCTCACTGCCAAGGATTTGCGCATCGAACAGGTCGTCGCCGAACTCGCCGCCCGCCACTCCCCCGGGTGGAAAAAACATTGAGAAGGAGGGTGTGTAACTGACCGTGTATTGCCGCTTCCGCTGTACACGCCGAGTTGCACCTGCGATAATCGCTGTGACTACTTGGCAGTATCTGTCGATTTTTCAGCGACTAAGCGAAAACCAACAGAATTGAAGCCGTGGTCAGGGAAACGACCTTCTCCTCGGAAGTCGGCACGGCAGGAATTTTTGTTAGCATACCAAGAACCACCTCGAATAGCGTTGACGATCTGTCCGCGTTCTGCCCCGTTGGATGCGACAATAGAGGTAGAAGTCCATTCCCATGCGTTGCCGACCATATCCATGCAGCCATAGGCACTCTTACCTTCCGGGTGGGCATCCACCGGAGTTGTATAACCGCCGGTACGCAGGATTTCCCTGAAGAGGTCACAATACACGAAGCCTGTGAAATCCGCATGCTTGATCCAACCTTGCACTCGTCCGTCCGGCGCCACGCTGATGAGCTGATTAAGCGGTACCTTTTCGCCGAAGCGGGGTGATTTCTCATTGGTAAACCGAACGAGCAAGTTAGGCGATGCCTTGAGAAAATGAGCTGCCACAACTGCGTTGAAGTTGAAGGGTGCAGTAACTATTCCGTTCCTGAGGGACACGCCGTCTGTGTTCCCCCACGGAAAAACTGTCTTGTCGGGTCCCATAGCCGCATTCTCCCACTCAGCCTCCGTGGGTAAACGAAAGTGCCACCCGGGATGCTTCTTCTCCATGTAGCGACAGTAAGCTTCCACATCCTTCACCGTAACCCAAAGCACAGGGTGCCTCTCCTTGCCGACGGGTACGCGACCATTCTCCCAATAGCGTGGTGTCACATAGTCGGTCGCACGACAAAATGCGGCATATTCCACGTTCGTGACCGGGTATCTCGCCATGTAGTAGGATTTGGTGATCGGTGATTTCTCCCCCGGGTGAGGACAGGGACCTCGCGATTCTGGACTGCGGGTAAAGGAGAACTCCGGGTTAGCCGGGATTTTTACGAAATCCTCCCCTGGGATATTAGCAGCGTAAACTACCCCGCAGATCACCATCAGCACCCAAAAAAAGCGTCGAAGGAAGTACATCATCTCATCCCTGATGAACGTACATACCGTGCTACTTTCTACGAGCTGTTGTCAAAAATGTGGCAAAATTCCTTTGCGTATATTGCCGACTTCTGGCAAAACTCCTTTGCGTATATTGCCAACTTTTTCCGAAATTCCTTTGCGTATATTGCAAGTTTCTGATAAAACTCCTTTGAGTATATTGCCATTTTTTTGCAAAATTCCTTTGCAGTGGATTTATAAAACTTTAATAAACATAAAATAAGAAAGACAAATTGTTTTCCTCCAAATAGGATAAAATTTTGGATAAAAATTCAGGAGGAAAAATCTTGACAAAATGCAATGGGCATGCGACAATGTGGCGCAAGCAAAGAAAAAGGAGGGAAAATGAAAAGGGAAGCCATACGAAAACTCGAAGCATGGAAAGAAAAGACAGGGCGGCAACCGCTTCTACTTATGGGGGCACGGCAGGTAGGGAAGACGTGGTTGATGCGGGAGTTTGGTAGACAGAATTACAGGGAGGTGGCATACGTATCCTTTGACAATTCGGAGCTGATGCGTAGGGCATTTGAGCAGGACCTCGATGTAGAGAGGCTACTGGCAGCCATACGTCTACATACGGGGTGCCGTGTTGAGCCGGGGAAAACACTGATTATTCTGGACGAGATACAGGAGTGTCCGCGCGCCATCACATCGCTGAAGTATTTTTGCGAGGACGCTGCGCAGTATCACGTAGCGGCGGCGGGGTCTTTACTCGGACTGTACACGAAGCCGGGGGGCACCGGATTCCCCGTGGGCAAGGTGGACATACTCGATGTCTACCCCATGAGCTTTACCGAGTTCCTAGACGCACTGGAAATGGAGCAGATGACGGGAGCCATACGAGAGCACGCTTGGGAACAGATGAACCTGTTCAGCGTTAAGCTGGAAGAACTATTGCGCTATTACTACTACATAGGAGGGATGCCGGGAGTTGTGGCAGAATTTGTGAAAACTCGAGACTTCGCTTCGGTGCGGACCAAGCAAAATGCCATTCTGCGTGGATACAGCGAGGACATCGGAAAGCACGCGACTGCCTCGGATGCCCGCCACATCGCGAGCATCTGGGAGGGCATACCTCATCAGCTCGCGCAGGAGGAGAAGGAGTTTCGCATGAAGATACCGCGACGAGTGTATCCTTTAGATTGGCTAAAGTCTGCCGGGCTCATCCACCGTGTTCGCTGCGCACGCACGGCTCAGATACCCCTCTCTGCCTACCCCGAAAACGCGTTCAAAATCTATTTTACGGATGTGGGACTTCTGGCAGCTCAGAGTAAACTGGACCGGCGTGTGCTTCTGGAAAAAAACAAGGTGTTCGGACAATACAAAGGGGCTCTCACGGAACAGTATGTGCTTCAGCAGCTGTTGACTGCCGGTGAATCTGACTCCTACTACTGGAAAGCCGAACGAGCCCAAGCGGAGGTCGACTTTCTCCTGCAAACGTGGAAGGGTGTGGTACCTCTCGAGGTCAAGGCTGAGCGCAACCTCCGAGCCAAGAGTCTGCTCAGTTTCTGTAAACGCTTTTCGCCGCCGCTTGCCCTGCGTTGTTCCATGACGCCTTTTGCCACCTCACGTATCGCAGTCGACGCGCAGCGTAGCTGTACGCTGCTGGATGTACCCCTCTGGGCTGCCGGAGAAATCCCGAGTATACTCGAAACCGAACTTGAACGGATAGCTGCCGAGGATGCTTGAGAGGTATGGTTTTTCGGGGCAGTGTCAAAAAAAGTCTTGTCATTTCTCGGAGCATCCGCTACAATGCACGCACACGCTTTTCCTCACGGATGCGTTTACAGTGCGAAGTTAGCTCAGTGGTAGAGCACATCCTTCACACGGATGGGGTCATAAGTTCGAATCTTATACTTCGTAGCAGAAACGGGCAGAATTAGGCGGAGGCAAGCTCCGGGTCAATTCAAAATTATGTGGAATTTGTTTTTTTTAGGTAGAGAGATGACCGCATTCCAAGAGGACACGGAGACGGTAGTTGGCGAAGCAG
>CAYRJI010000054.1:0-14298 GCA_964424645.1 uncultured Akkermansia sp.
GTCCTATTGTCATCATGATGCCTTCTGCTGCAGCGGTGGGGATGTGTGTCAACCGTCAATGGGGGAGTTGAGCGGGGAGCCCCCTTTCCCGGCTTCTTCTCTCTGTACAAGGCACTTATCCCTTCCCTACATTTTCCGACTGCCAATTTATTTCAAAAAATTTTGCTGAGGTAACAAAAAAAGTTTGACAGTTGATTCGAAATCAATTGCCAACTCTCTTTTTTTTGCCCTCGACTAGGAGGCATTTCGCGGGGGGAAAAATCAAAGCACCCGTGAGGTTGATACGCCTGTGGTGTGCGAAGCCATGAAGAGGTGCTCGCGCGGCACCGGTGACTACCACACATGACGCGACCAGCCACAACACTCTCATCACACACGTTTTTTTTGCCACATCCGCACTGCCCATCCCGTCCGCCACTCCTTGGCTTTGCCACTTCGTACTTCCTGCTAGGCGTTTGTAACCCGCATGAGGATTAGCATGGCGGCGTTTTTCGAGAAGTTTCTTGGGGCTGGTGTGCGAAAAAGGAGATTGCAAAGTGGGGAGAGGGGTGCTAGAATGTGGGGTGTAAAGTTATGAAAAGGAACGTGATTATAGTTGCGATGATGTTGTCACTGTACGGCATGCCGAGCATTGCGGAGGAGACAGAGCAGACTGCACTGCAGGAAGTTGAGACAGCTGCCGACGAGAAGGCGCAGGGGGGGGATTATGCGCGACAGATGGAAGAGCTCAGAGAGAGAGTCAACAAATTAGAGGCGCAGTACAAGGGGATTAAGAAACCGGACCAGGCATTGACGAGCGAATATGAGCGATTGGTCAAGGAGGTAAAAGAGCAAGGTGAGAAAGCGAGCAAACAAATAGAAGAGCTTAATACCCTGCAAGAGAAACAAAGAGAGCTCATGAGTCGCGGGTTTGAGTTCACCATCGTGCCGAAGGAGCAGCGCATGAAATACGTCGAGGAGGGGAAGGAGTTGATGAAGAAAGCGGTAAGCGACATGGGGGAACGATCGGTGAGCAAGCAGACGGCGGGCATGGAGATGTTTCTCCAAGCACGTGCGACGTACCGGGGGCTCAAAGAGTACAAAGAAGCCAAGGAGACATTTCTGGCGGTACTCGAAGAGCACGCGAAGAGATGGACGCGCGCAGCAGACGTTATGCGTAAGGCGCGGGAGAAGAAGCGACCGGAGGACAATGAAAAGGTGCAACAGGCAGATGAACGAGGATATCAGCGCATGGAGGCAGAACTGAAGGAACAGGGCAAAGACATACAGAAAAACCTCTTCATCCCCGCCCAGAACAACCTCAAAATGCTGGAAACGCTATGTCAGACTGCATCGACACTGGAGAAAGAAGTGAAAGGCGAGCGGACAGAAGGGCAGGGGGAGACGGAGGAGGTACTGACGGAGCTGTGGAAAGAGATGGACAAAGTGGTGCAGTTGATGACGGAGGGGAAGGCGGAAGAGGCGGAAGAGGTGTACAGGGGGAGTGACGCTGTGGTGAGATTCCGGATGTTGTTTCCCGGGTGTCTGAGTGAGGAGGAGCGGGGAAATGTGCAAAGGCAAATGGATGCGCTGCGCACCGAGCTCAGCGAGAGGCAACGGGAGGTGAGCCAGACGGAGAGATATATCTCACGTGACACGACGATTCTGCAGGATCTCTTGGAAACCGTCACTCGGCAGGTTGAGGACTTTGAAAGCGACCTCAACGGATGCGACGACACGAAGGAAGACAAGCAAGAGCAGGGGCAGGAAAAAACGTCTGAAGGAGACACAGAGAACGCGGGGGACACAGAGGACACAGAAGAAGACACCGAAGGAGACACAGACGAAGACACGGAAGAAGAGGGTGAGGGAGGAGATAGTGACGACGGGGAGGAATCCGGAGAAGATGCGGAGAAGTGACTAGGCAGGGAGCCAGAAGGTGGTGGTGGGTGCTGTGGGTGCTATGTGTGATGCCTCTGTGTGGGGCGCAGGGAGGGACGGCGGAGGAAATACCGGCGGCGATAGATGGCATTTTTGCCCGCTACGTGCAGTTGGGGAAAGACGTGGGGGAGGTACTGGGGAAGGTACACGACAAGCAGAGTGCCGCAGAGACCGTGGCGGCTTTACGGGCACTTTTGCCGCGCGTGGGAGATGCCCGACGGGAGATCGGCGGCATAGACAAACTACAGCCCGACGTAGCGAAGGCGGTGAGTGCGAAGTACGAGAGGGCGATGCGAGAGGCTTGGGGTAAGGCGTTCGACGGTATTTACCGCTTACAGAGAGAGAAATGTTACGAGGAGGTGACTTTTTTTCGTGCATTCAGCATTTTATGTTCACTGTTAGACTCATAAAAGGATGCAGCTGTGCCGCTGTGGTGGTGGGGACACTGCTCGCATCGGCGGCGGAACAGCAGGTGATGACACCGCCTTCCGCCGGGGAAGAGGAAACTGCACTGCCACCGGAGGAAAAGCATATACGGACGGGCATCATTCTGCTGGCTAAGCTGTACAAAACGCTGACGGGTGTGGAGGACGGCACCAGTGCACAGGCGGCTGTGCCGATCGTCGTGGAACTTACACGCGAGTTGCAGGAATGGGGGCAAATGGTACCCACACTTCCGCCGTGCAGTCAGGAAGTCATGGATGCGTACGAACTCAAATACATGCCGGTTATCCGGAAAATCAACGACTATCTACGCGTGCAGGGGGAGCGACTGGCGGCGGCGAATTACTACGAATCCCGCGATTTATTGGATGCCTTGTTGGCACTTTACGGCACGGTGCAGCAATGAACGTGATACGAAAGGTACTGTGTGGGTTGGGTGTGATCTTCGCGGGGATGACGGTGAGTGCGACCGGTATGCCCACGGATGCCGGACCGCAGCTGCGACAGAGGATTGAGGAAGTGGGGGAAAACAGTACGATTTCTCTACCGAAGGGGACGTACCACATCTACCCCGCCGACTCCCCCAAGATGAACTTCTACGTGTCCAACCACGACCAACAGCGCGACATACCGGTCGGTCTACCGATTATCGGCAAAAAGAACGTGACGCTGGACGGACAGGGGAGTACGTTCATTTTTCACGGCAAAATGCAACCCGTGCTCGTGCAGGATAGCACGGGCATCACCCTGCGCAACTTTACGATCCGCTACGCCACCCCCTTTTTTGTGGAAGGGAAGATTTGTGGGCTGCGTGGGGGAAAGACTACGCTGCAAATACCCGGCATGTTTCGTTGGAGAGTAGAGGACGGGAAGTTTCGCATTCTGCGGGAAGATGGGGAGGAGGGAGTCACCATGGCTCTGGCATTTGAGGCGGATGGTCCCATGGTACCCCGCGATGGGGACGGAGACATGAGCTGGACTGACCGAGCGGAGCAGGTGGGTAAGGGTCGGGTGCGTTTCGACATCGATGCCGCCGCGATGGGGCTCAAGCGCGGGCAGGTACTCGTCCTGCGCAACGGATTTCGACCCCACCCCGCCGTGCTGCTCTACCGCGCGACGCGCACGGAGCTCGTCGATGTCGTTTTTTCCGACAGCCAAGGGATGGGGTTGCTGGCGCAGCGGAGTGAGGGAGTCTCCATCCGAGGGGGCGGGTGTGTGCGAGCCAAGGGTCGCGTGTACACGGTGTCGGCGGATGCCACGCACTTTTCCAACTGTCGGGGGCTCATCCACGTGGAAAACGCGCTGTACGAAGGGATGATGGACGATGCCATCAACGTGCATTCCACCTGCTTGGGTATCGTGAAGGTAGAAAGTCGGACGAGTATTGTCGCCAAATACATGCAGGGGCAATCGATCGGGTTTGAAGTATTCGCGGACGGCGAACGGGTGCAGTATATCCGGGGTAAAACCTTGGAAAATAATGCCCTGCTCGGACGTGTCAAAAAGGTTGAGGTGCTGGACCCGACGCACGTGCGGCTCACCTTGGAAGAACCCCTGCCGAGGGGTATCGGAGTCGGCGACGCAGTGGAAAACGCGGATTGGTACCCGGAGGTGGAATTCGTGGGCAACACGGTGCGTCACAATCGGGCGCGCGGGGCTCTCTTTACGACTCCCAAGCGGGTCGTGGTACAGGGCAACAAATTCATCCGCTCGCACGGCAGCGCGATCTTGTTGGCGGGGGATACGCAAACATGGTATGAAAGCGGGGCGTGCGCGGATGTCAGGATAGTCGACAACCTGTTCGACCACAACTTGACGGCGGAGTACCAGTATACCGATGCCATCATTTCTATCTGCCCGGAAGTGCGGGATCTAGCCGCCCAAAAGCGACGGTATCACCGGAATATCCTGATTCGGGAGAACACCTTTTTAACGCATCACGTGCCTTTGTTGTCGGTGAAATCCGCTGAGAATGTGAAATTTACGGACAACAAGGTTGTATGGGACGAAAAATTCCGGGCGAGGGGAGAGGGCAAGGCATTCATCATCAAGGGACCGGCACCGGAAAAGATGACGCTTCAGGAAATTCCGAAACAATAACACAGACGAAAGAGATATGGCTACAATAAGACCGTTTGCGGCGATACGACCGCCGAGGGAATACGCGGAAGAGGTATCCTGTTTGCCGTACGATGTGATGAGCCACGCGGAAGCCGTGAAGATGGCGGCGGGCAATGTGGGAAGCTTTTTGCACGTGTGTCGGGCGGATATCGACACGGGGGAAGCCGCGATACACGAGGCGGTGACGTACGAAAGGAGCGCACGGAATCTGAGGGACTTCATCGCGCGCGGTTTCTTGGTGAAGGATACAAAGCCGTGCTACTACATTTATCGTCAGGTGATGTGGGGGAGAGTTCAGACGGGAATTGTGGGGTGCGCGAGCGTGGACGAGTACCTAGACGGAACCATCAAACGGCACGAGCTCACCCGGAAAGAAAAAGAACTGGATAGAATACGGCATTTTGACGCGTGCAGCGCGCAGACCGAGCCGGTGTTCTTGGCATACCGAAAGCACGACGGGCTCGCGACGGTCATCCGCGAATGGATTAAGTTCCACAAACCGGAGTACGACTTTGTGAGCGATGACCGCGTGGCGCATTATCTGTGGGTGGTGGATGAAGATGCGGCAATAGAAGCTATCCGCCGGGGATTTGCGGAGGTTCCCGCGCTCTACATCGCCGACGGACACCACCGGACGGCGAGTAGCGCGGCGGTGTCGGCGGCACGGCGCGCGGCTCATCCGGGCTTCACGGGGCAGGAGGAATTCAACTACCTCATGGCGGTCACATTCTGCGATGAGGACCTGTTCATCATGGACTACAACCGCGTGGTGGCAGACGTCAACGGGCATACACCGCAGGAGTTCCTGCGACTCGCGGGTGAGACGTTCGACATTCGTCCGTCCGAGCACCCGGGACCGGTATCCCCGCGCGAGAAACATGAATTCGGGATGTGTTTGGGGGGGCAGTGGTACAGTGTCACCGCCAAACCCGGTACCTTTGACGCCGAGCACCCCATACGCAGCCTCGACTGTTCCATCCTCCAGCAAAATCTGCTTGCCCCCATCCTCGGTATCAACGACCCGCGCACCGACCCGCGTATCGACTTCGTGGGCGGGATTCGCGGCTTGCGAGAATTGGAGCGGCGCGCCGGGAGCACCGGTGTTGCTTTCGCCCTCTACCCCGTCACCATGGCGGACCTCTTCCGCGTCGCCGATAGCGGGGAAATCATGCCGCCGAAGTCCACGTGGTTTGAGCCGAAACTGCGCTCCGGCTTGTTTGTGCACGAGATTGAGCGATGAAGTAGCCGGTCAGAGCGGGCGATGTGTAAGGAGATAAAGCATGCGTGACGACGGGACAGGTAGTTTATTTGACAGCTGCGGTGAAGCGGTGGCTGAAGATGCGCGTTACCTGACGGAACAAGTGATAACGTACATCGGGAATAAGCGGGCATTGTTGGACTTTATCGGGGAAGGGATAGAGGCGGTGCGGGGAAGGCTCGGCGGTGCTAAGTTGCGGTGTATGGATGTTTTTGCGGGCTCGGGTGTGGTGTCGCGCCTGCTGAAGGGTCACGCGAGTGTGTTGTACAGCAATGATTTAGAGGACTATGTGCGGGTGCTCAACAGCTGTTATTTAGCGAACAAGGGGGAGGTGGATACGAGAGAGTTGCAGAGGGGGTTGGATTGGCTGCGGGAGGAGTTGGGGCGTGGTTTGGAGGAAGGTTTTATCGCGGAGATGTACGCACCGAAGGATGACGAAGCGATTCGCCCCGGCGAGCGGGTCTTTTACACACGGCGCAACGCGATGTTCCTCGACACGGCGCGGCAGTTCATCGAGAAGCTGCCGCCGGAAATGAGGGTCTTTTATTTGGGACCGCTGCTGTATGAGGCGTCGGTACACGCGAATACGTCTGGTGTATTCAAGGGCTTCTACAAAAACAAGCAAGGGGTGGGGCAATTCGGAGGAAGCGGGAAGGACGCTTTGATGCGGATACGCGGAGACATGGAGTTGAGGCTACCGGTCTTTTCGCGCTTTGATGTGGAGTACCATGTGATGCAGAAGGATGCCCGGGCGGCAGTCAAGGAGGTGCCGGAGCTGGATTTGGCGTACTTAGACCCGCCCTATAACCAGCATCCGTATGGCTCAAACTACTTTATGCTCAATCTGGTGACGAATTATCGCCGCCCGGAGGAGGTGTCGGAGGTATCGGGGATTCCGATGGCTTGGAACAGGTCGCCCTACAATAAGCGACCGAAGGTGCAAGGCGAGTTGTTCGCGCTGGTCGCGGAGTGTCCGGCGAGGTATGTGCTCATTTCGTATAATTCTGAAGGATTTGTGACCTACGATGAGATGGTGGAGCACCTGAGCGGCATGGGGAAGGTGGAGGTGCTGATGAAGGGGTATAATACTTTCCGAGGGTGCAGAAACCTGAGAAACAGAAATCTACGGGTCAAGGAGTTTCTCTTCCTGCTCGAAAAGACGTGAGTCCCTTATCAACTTTTTACCAACAAACTACGCACATTTGTATGAAAATACTGATCGCTACAAAATTGGATAAAGCTGCCGGAGCAGCACTGGAAGCTGCCGGTTACGAGGTGGCGCAGGATGAAACGAAGAGCCCGGCGGAGCTGGCGAAGGCGCACGGGGACGCCGTGGGGCTCATTGTGAGGTCCGAGAAGGTACCTCCCGAGGTGATGGATACCTTGCCCGGGCTGCGGTGTGTCATACGCGCCGGTGCCGGGTACGATAACATCGACTACGTGTACGCGAGGTCGAAAAATATCGATGTGATGAACACACCGGGAGCCAATGCCAACGCGGTGGCGGAAGAGGTTGTCGCCATGGTGCTGGCTGCCTATCGCTTCGTGGTACCGGGTGATGTAACGACACGTGCCGGGGAGTGGAACAAGAAAAAATACATGGGACGCGAGTTGACGCGGAAGACGGTGGGGATTGTGGGTCTTGGAAATATCGGGCGCATGCTGGTGCGGCGTCTGCAAGGTTTTGAATGTACGGTTCTTGGGTATGATCACTTCCTTTCCAAGCAGAGGGCAATGAACATCGGCGCGACTCCGGCGAGTCTCGAGGAAATCTTCCGCACGGCGGATGTCATCTCCATCCACGTGCCCGGAGGCGTGGGTACGAAAAATATGGTGGATGAACGGTTGATCGGCATGATGAAGGAGGGGGCTGTGCTGGTGAATTGCGCGCGGTACGGTGTGGTAGACGAGGATGCGCTGCGCCGGGCAAAGCGCGAGGGTAAAAACGTGGTTTATTGCACGGACGTCCACCCGAAGGATGCTGCCGGGGCGCAGCCGAGCGCGGATGTGGCCGATGTCATGCTGCCGCATTTGGGTGCCAACACGAAGGAAGCCAACAAGACGGCGGCGATGCGGGCGGCTTCACAAATGGCGGCGTATTTCGCGGAAGGGGACACGAGTTGCGTGGTCAACGCGGAGATGCCGACAGACCTCAACCCGGCGCACCTGAAAATGGCGGCTATGCTCGGTAAACTTTGCTACCGGGCTGCCGGTGACGGAACCATTCAACGCATTGAATGCACTTTCTACAACAACTTGCGCGGCTTCCGGAAGTGGTTTACTCCGTGGATACTGCAAGGAGCCGTACCCGGTGCGGAGCAGGGACTCATGCCCGCTGCGGCGGAAACGGCACTGCGGGAGCACGGTGTGACTTTCGTGGCACGTGAACCCTTGGACGATAAGCTGTACGATGATTCGCTGAGGCTGGAGTTGGTTGCCGAGAAAAATGGGGAATTGCGGCGGGCGTGCGCGCGGGGGATGGTGGTGGACGGCGTGCCGGTGGTGTCACAGATCGACGAGTTTGACCATCTGTATGCCGCGCTGGGTGGGCACACGCTCGTGTTGCGCTACGCGGACCACCCGGGGGTGATTGCCGCAATCGGGCAGGAGCTCTCGGCGGCGGGTATCAACATCGATAACATCGTTGCCCCGCTCGACCGAGCAAGCGGTGATTCGCTGGCGGTGGTAAAGACCAATCAGGGCGTGGGGGATGAGCTCGTGGCGGCGATCGGCGAAAAAGTAGGCGCGAAATGGGCGTTTGCGCTCTCGATGTAGAGATGGATGCCGCTTGTCACGATTACGCGCTGGTGTTGGCGGGCGGGAGCGGTCTCAGGTTTTGGCCGCTCTCCCGCCGTCTGCGTCCGAAGCAAATGCTGGATTTATTCGGTGACGGATGCATGCTGGCGGCAGCCGTGAAGCGTGCCCTGCGGGTGGTGGGGCGCGGGCACGTATTCGTCCAGACAAATGAGGCACTGCAACGGGAAGTGGTGGCGCAGCTGCGTGGGTTGGTGGATGAGGCGCACGTGATCGCGGAGCCCGTGAAGCGAGATACGGGACCGGCGGTAGCGTTGGGGATCGGGCTGATCGGGCGGGCTGATCGGGACGCGCGGATGCTGGTGATGCCGAGCGACGCGCTGATCGAAGATGACGCGGCTTTCGCGCGGTCGGCGGAGGTGGCTCTGGAGCTGGCGGGAAGCTCCGGTGCCCTCGTAACCATCGGCATTCGTCCCTCGTGGGGCTGTCCGAGTTACGGGTACATTGAGCGGGGGGATGAGGTGACGGGTGTGCGGCAGAAGTGCTTCAAGGTGAAACGTTTTTGCGAAAAACCGGATGCCGCAACAGCGACGGCGTATGCGGCGTCCGGTCGCTTCTGCTGGAACGCCGGAATTTTTGTCTGGAGTGTACGAAGTGTCCTTGCAGAGATGGACGCCGCCTGCCCGGAGCTGGCAGAGTTTGCGCGCGGGGTGATGGATGCCGAGGACGCGCGGGGCTATGTGCGCGAAAAGTTTGCCGCTTTGTCGGCGATTTCGATTGATTACGCGCTCATGGAAAAGGCGCGGGATGTGCTGAACCTCGAGGCATCCTTTGAGTGGGATGACGTGGGGTCGTGGCTCGCCGTGGGCAAGCGTCTGCCGCGCGATGATGCCGGTAATGCCGCGAATACTCCCCTCGTGGCTGTGGATGCCCGCGATAACATCGTGTACGGCGGCGGAAAACAGGTCGCCCTGCTCGGTGTGGAGGGGCTCATTGTGGTGGAAACGCCGGACGCGTTGCTGGTGGCTCGCCGTGAAGATGCCGACCGCATCAAGCAAGTGGCAGCCAACCTTCCCCCCTCCTTGCTCTGATTGCCTATGTCCCCTTTTCCCGCCCTAGGTGTCGACTTCGGTACGGCTCGCGTCGGTGTCGCCGCCACGGACCCCGAAGGTATCCTCGCTTTCCCGGTAGAGAGTATCGATGTGCGCCGAGTGGAGCCGGTGTCCCGTATCGCCCAATTGGTGCGAGAACGAGGGGCGCGGACTCTCGTGCTGGGGCTGCCGCTGCGACTGGACGGCAGCGAAGGCAGTGCCTGCACCCGTGTGCGCGCTTTCGCCGCGAATCTCCAAGCCGCAGTCGGCGATGTCCCCGTGGTGTTCGCGGATGAATTCCTCACGACCGCCACCGCCCATGAAAAGCTCCATGCTGCGGGTAGGAAGGCAAAAAATTGGCGCGACGTGGTGGATATGGCGGCAGCTGTGGAGATATTGAATGGCTGGATGAAGAAGTACGAGGTACGAAGTGGCAAAGCCGGGAAGTGATGGGTGTGGTAGGCAGCAGTAATGTGCGAGGAAAACGGGTGTGGTGCAATCGTTTGGAGCGGGAAGAGAGGCAAAGTCAACACGACGCCCCAAGCACCTCCTTTACTTGGAACAGATGCGTCGGTGTACCGGTGTTCCCACCGGGATGGGGCGTGGGGAGAGACTATCGACTCGGGGTGGCTTCAATAACCACTACTTGGAATGGGGCAAGTTTAAGCACGGTAGGTTTACCCACTTGGACGGCGTCCGGGAGCGTATCACCCTTGGGAGAGGAGAGCGCGTACACGACGGGGGCACCCGTCGGGAGCTCAAACACGGAGGCGGGGTCGAAGGAAAACTCCTGAGGTTGGGAGGAGGGGTTGCGGAGGGTCAGGATGCCCTTTTTCGGAGACCAAGCGGCAAAGCCGTAAACTTGGAGGGAAGCGGGGTCGCCGCCCACCCAATGGGAGTCCACGAGGGTTTCCGCATTAGCTTTTGTCCACTTAGCCGCAGCAGCGAGTACGTCCCATTCCTCCTCTTTGAGCATCGATGGGGTGATGTAGAGCTCCTGCATTTGCGTACCCAATCCGAAGCCGCTCCAGATTTCGTTCGCTAGGTCATTTCCCTCAGTTGTCTTGAGACCACGAGCCCCCTTATTGTAAATGACGCCGTGAGTCATGAGCGAATTGATGGGGAACAGCGGGGAAATAGCGACATTGTTGGCGTAGATTTGTGAATCCCGGAAAGTAATCCACTGGTTGCGCTCACTTCCCTCACCGCAGAATTCGTGGTCCCAATTACCACGCCAGATCGAATCGGCGATACCGAACCAGAACGGCGATGCCCAAGTGCCGGTTGTCAGGTTGATGTAGAGGTCGGGGCGTTCGTCGCGCAGTTCCTCGATCAAGGCAATGATCGCCTCAAAGTCGGAGCCGAACTTGGAACCTTCGGCGGGGGCAGCTTCGTCGGAAGTGCCGTCCAGCTTAAAGTGGTTGATACCGTTTTCGCGGATCATGTGAAGGCACATATCGCGGAAATACTCGTAATACTTGGGACCGGAGAGAGCAAAGCCGCCCTCATTCGTCTCATACTTTCCCTTTGCGGCAGCCAGACGCTTTTCTCTCGGTTTGCCGTAGCCGCCCCACGGGGAGAACCACACGCCGGGCGAAGCACCGTAACTTTCCGCCAATTTGCGGATGTTACGGAATTCGTTGGGCAGACCCTTGTGGAACTTCCACAGCGTATTTGTGTCATCCCACCCGTCATCAAAGAGGAAGGAATCCACTTCGACACCGCGTTTTTTCACCAGCTCCTCCCCGAAAAGCCGGACAGTATCCATGGCATCTTTCTCATTGTAGGGAGTGAAGAAGCCGATGTCATACCACGTGTTGTAATTTAGGAAGGGCGAATAAGCGCGGGCACGCTCGGCGTTCAGGTAGCCCAGTTGGAACGTGCGACGCAGCTGACTCGGCACACAGAAGCCGAGCACGGCAGAGAAGTGACCTTCCGCGCGCCTCGGAATATCCGTCTTGCGCACCAAGGAGCAGGTAAAACCGGAATCAGACACCTCGCTGAGCCCCATCGGATGCTCCATCCCGGCAAACAAACGGTTACCGGATGCCACGACCGGGGCACCCTTGACCTTGCCTTCGACGCGCACTTCCTTCGCCTGAATGTCCAGCAGGGTTACCTTCCGCAGAGGCATCGCGTCCTGCTGCGCTGTTACATCCAACCCAACACGAACGTACGGTTTCCCTTCCCGCAGCTCCAGCCACCACGTCAACTTTGTTCCGTCCGCCGGGAGGGCAAATGGCACCTTGATTCGGCTTCCGGCGACACGCTCCACCAGCCTCCGCGCGTCTTTTTGACCCTCCAGTTTTTCCGTCACGATCTCACCGCAGAGCAAGTCTCCTGCCGTCAGCAAATGACTCGTATCCGCCACCTTCGTCGCTGAGCAGGCTTCGTCCGTAACCGTATCCAGCACAGTCAAACAGAAAATGTTCTTACCGAGGCTGTACGTCCGCCCATTTACCTTATCAACGATGGACACATTCACGAGCTTGCGTCCGGCTTTTTCTACTATTACGGAAATCAATTCATTTTGGAGCATCGCAGTATTTTCATTAGAGGTTGTGTGACTTACCGTGCTTGCCGGAGAACTATGACTTTGCGCGGCACATACGCCGCCCACGGACATCCCCAGCATCGCAAGGCCCGTTATGATACGATAAGAGGTCATGCCCCCATTGTGCCACAACGTGCCCCTCCGTTCAAGACTAAACCGTAGCATCCCCGCATGACCGAGCTGAGTGTCCACAGTACGGATGCGCAGGCAAAAGGGGGTAGAGACCTACATGGCTACGTAGCGGGTGCGTAGTAGATCGGCATTTCGGTGACCCATTTCGTATTGCAGGGCACGATAATCGTGGTGTGTACGCAAATGATTGGTGGCAAATGTATGGCGTAGGACATCCGGTTGCCAAGGGGAACCTTGTTCGCTCGTCCAACCGGCTGCTCGGTGCAGTTCGGCCCAATGGCGTTCCCAGTTGGGTGGGCAGAGCTTGAAAGGTTGCGTTGCATCCGGAATGCATTGCGCACGCTGCAGCACGTCCGCCAGTACCGGTTGAATAGTGACCTGCCGTGCCCCGCCGGTTTTGCTGTGCTCGGGTAGGATGGTGATGACGCCCTCGCGCAGGTGCACTTGCTCCCACGTTAGCCGCGCCACTTCCTTCGGTCGCACACCGGCATAGAGCATGACTGCCACTGCCGGGAGGCAAATTCCTCCTCGGTACTCCTCCGCTGCGGTGATAAGACGCTCTGTTTCCTCTTGCGTGAGAGGGCGTATGGGATGCTCCTTCACGACCGGTACCGGCACGGCGCGTGCCGGATTTTCCGAGCACCAACCACGACGAATGACCGCTGCGAAAATAGCGGAGAGGGTCGTGCGCGCTTTGCGGCACTGAACGGGTGTACTGCAAGCCTGCTCGATCCATTTTGCACAGTCCGTTGCACGGATACTGCGCACGCGGCACCGTGCCAGTCCGGGGCATTTGCGCATTAAGCGTGCCGCCATATAACGCAGATCGTTCAGGGTTCGTTTGCGTCTTCCACGTTTTTCGCAGTCGTCCAGTGCGGATTCTACCGCCCGCGCAAAACTCACCGTTTTTTCCCGGCGGCGCAGCTCCTGCTCCCCCGCCGCTAAGCACTCATAGGCGCGCTTAATTCGTCCCCGTCCGGCTTTGAGAGCCGCCCGCGCTACAAGTGCTGCTTCCACCACATCCACACCCGTCCTGCGGAGTATTTCTATTGCGATTTCATCATCCGTGCATTTGTTGTTCCCTGTTGTTTTGCTGTTTGTGTTCATGGTTTCCTGTCGGTTGCCTCGTCTATGCTGTGCGTATTACAAATACGTACGTCAAGTCAGAAATTTAGACCTATCCGACGGGAGTCGGACAGATATTTCTCCGATGCCGCTTTGTTCGAACGAGTGGTTTGTGTTTTGTTTTATATACTCTTGTCGTATAATAGTCAACAACTCCAGTTCGATGCTGTACGTATTTGTAATACGGTAGAATGCTCCCGGAGCCCACATGGGGCAAGCAACTGCCATGGAGAAGAAAAAATTGATCGAACACATAGCCGGGTTGAGAGGAGTAGCCATCCTGCTGGTGGTCTTATTTCACATATTCGGGCAAGGGACATGGGCGAACGGCTATCTCGGGGTTGACATCTTTTTGGTCATCACGGGGTACCTCATGATTCGGGCACGATTAGCAGAGTCCGAGAAAACCGGGTGGCGAGGTTTCTTTGCCTACCTTCTGCGGCGGATACAGCGCATTGTCCCGCCGATGTTGGTGGTCATCCTCCTTTCCGTATTCGTCGGAATGCTGCTTTTATGGTGGAAGGATGCGGATTTACAGAGCAAACTCGGCTATGCGGCATGTCTGGCAAGAGCCAATGTAGCACTCCGGCACGAGTTTGCGAACTACTTTGCACCCGACGCGGACTACATGCCCCTATTGCACCTGTGGTACCTTTCTGTTATTTTACAGGTGTACCTGTTGTACGCTGTCGGCAATCAAGTGCTGCAACATCTACCGCGCAGGGTTATTGTGGCGGTACTAACCATACTCGGTTCCGCTTCACTCCTGTATAACTACAATGCACCCCTGACAGAGCTGCTCGCTTTCTTGGGAGTTCCGGCGGAGGACTCGAGGGTAGACGTGTCTGGTACCTCTAAAAACTCGGGGGAGGAAAAGAGCACAAGGGAGAGGGAAGAGA
>CAYRJI010000055.1:0-13952 GCA_964424645.1 uncultured Akkermansia sp.
TGTCTAGGGTCAAGGCATCGCCCAGACTAAAGGTACCCGCGCCCGCGAGGGTCAGATTTGTGCCAGCGGCAACGTTCAGGCTTTCCAAGGTCCAGTTGGCATTCTCCACCGCCTCTAAGGTACCGCTTCCGCCTGCTGCCGTCGTTACCTCAGCCACCGTTCCGCCGGTGCCACCATTGAGACCGAGCACTACCTTCCCGGCAACGAAGTTGAGCCTCAGATCCCCGGTTATTGTGCCGGATAAAGTCAGAGAATTACCACCGGATTTGGTCAGGATGTACCCGTTGGTAATCAAGTTCCCCGTGAGGGTGCCTGCGCTACCCGTCCCGATGCGCGCGTCGTCGTCCAGTTCAACATTCCATCCCACCGTTGTCGGCGAAGTCCGTATACTCAGGGCACCGAGCCCGCCCTCTTCATTACGACCGTTACCGACGATGTGCAGAGTATTGCCGCCCGCTATACCGCCGTCAGCGGCTGTGACGAGAAGTTGCACCCCCTGCAAATCCAGCGAATTGCCGGAGGTGATCACGATATTTTTCACGTGCTTGGCGAGGGTCTGCCCCAACTCGACAAAACTGTCATTGCCCGAGAACTTGAACGCCGCATTTTCTCCCTCTATTCCCTCGCCGATCTGCAGGGTACCAAGTGTCTCTCCGTCCTTCATCCCCTTGAGCAGCGCATTAAAAAGATGGATGGCTTGATTCTGCCCGGGGTTCATGAAATTATCTCCACAGGACAGCACCACCGTTCCTTCGCCGTACACGTAGTCATCCCCGACCCCGGAGTCGGTGCAATTGCCCCAAGCATTATTGCTGGATCCGGCACTAATTACCAACTTGCTGCCCTCCTTCACCTCCACCGCCCCGAAGTTATGGTTAGTGGTAGGAGCTTGCTTGTTCGTAAGATACACTGTGGTGGCATCCGTCCCGTTCCCGACCGTCCAGCCGTTACCGTCCCCGGTGATGGCACCGAAGGTGATCATCCCCGGACCGATGAACTCATGGGGGGCGTCACCTATCAGGGTAACCGAGACGCCGGAGAAGTTGCCGGTGGGACCTGCGTCCGTACCCCTTAGTTCAATATCCCCGGCGAGGGTGAGAGCGAAACTGCCGCCGTTGGCGAATGTCCACTCACCACCGTCCAGCGTGATACTTCCGGCAGTCACGTTACTTCCCAACGTGACAGTCTGGGGGTCAGCCAAGTCCCCGATGGAGAAAGTGACCTCATCGCCGTCTGTAAAATTCGCATCGCCGCTTTCGGAAGCCCACCAATTGGAGGCAGATTCACCGGTTTTCCAAGTGGCACCGTCCGTTCCTTTCCATGTGATTTCCGTTGCCTGAATGGGGGAAGAAGCCAGAGACCACACGAGAGCTCCGGCGAAGAGAGAACCGGACGCGGAAGTGAGCGCGAGGGGCGCGAGCGAAGCCAGAGCTGCGAGGCAAGCGAGGACAGCCTTGCGGAGAGCGGAAGGAAGGTGAAGTTTCATTGTCTTGGAGATTATAAGTTGACGCTGAACGCGGAAGCACCACCGACCACCCGGTCGAGACACTCCGCCCTTTGTTCGCTTGTCAGTATATCTCATTACGAATGCGGTGCACAATGATAAAAAAGCTTTCTCCAGATAATCAATGGCTTATGATACTGTTCCATAATATTTCCGCACTCCGATACTGTTGTTATTGCATCTCTCCTTCCGTCATAATTTATTTTTTTTGAGCGTGAACGCAATTTTTTTCTTGCGCATGGCATTCGTAATGCGATGAGCACCCGACCCACCGAGAAGTTGATCTTCCCCCCGTGCCCTCCTGCCACAGAGACATGGTTCACCGCTAAGTTTTTAATTTTCTCAGGAGCGGTTTGAGTTGGGAGAGGAGGAGGCAGGCGAGCCAAGAGAGAGAGAAGCAGAGGGCACCGGCGAGGGCAGAGAGGGCGGCATGGGAGAGGTTGGGGCAGAAGGAGAGGAGAGCCTTGGCGCAGAGACCCTCGATGCCGAGGATATGGGTGAAGAGATAGACGAAGAGGGCGTGGGCACCGATCACGCGCAGAGGGAAGCTGAGAGAGGCACCGAGGGGGCAGAAGTCGCAGAGCAAGCGGAAGAGGAGGAGGAGGAGAGAGCTGATACCGGCGGTGGTGAGCACGAAGGCGGGGGACCAGATACTCTTGATGATGGGACCGCACAGGGGACCGAGGGAGAGGAGGGCGAGCCCGGAGAGGGCTAGGAGCGAGAGTTGGCGGGGCGGGGAGAGAGAAGAGAAGAGGAGCTGTCCGGTGCTGAAACCTAGGAGAGCGAGGGCAGAGGCGGAGACGATGCAGAGCGGACCTTCCGGGTCGAGGCAACCGTTGTGGAGGACACCGGGACAGAGGAGAGCATCGACGCGGGCGTTGAAGCAGGATTCCGGGGAGAAGTCGCCGCCGAGAGACTGGAGGAGACCGACGGAGAGGAGGGTGATGGCTGCCAGAAGTGGGGCGAACCAAGGACGGCGCAGCAGCACCATGGCAGTACCGGCTAAAGCACAGCTGAACCCGATGAGACCGAGGACGGAGGCGATGCGCCAAGTATCCGGGCGGGAGAGACAGAAGCCATAGCCTGAGGAGGCATTGATCAGGAAACCGAAGAACGCGAGAACGAGGGCGCGTTTCCAGAGTTTGATGATGAGGGCAAGGCGGCTCTTGCCACAGTGGGTGGCACGAGAGAGAGAAAGGTAGAGAGAGACACCGCTGATGAAGACGAAGAGAGGGAAGATGAGGTCGTAGACAGCCAGCCCCTCCCATGGGCAATGAGCGAGCTGCGACAGGACGGCATCGCGGGCGTGGGGGGGTAGAAAAGCTTCCGCTGCGCCGCGTAGGATGCTGTCCAAGCCGATGATGAGAAGCATATCCGCTCCGCGTAGGGCATCCGGCGAGGGGATACGCAGGGAAGGGGAGGGATCAGGCGAGACGCGCGAGGAAAGCACACTCATCGATGTAAAGTTTGGCGGGGAGAGGGAAGGGGGAGGCTAGGGTGGGTCCGGAGATGAGAATTTGCTCCGCCTCATCTGCGGCGAAGCCGGGGAGGAGGAGACCGAGGGTGCGGGGGCGAGTGCCGAGCTGGATGGTACCGTCATCCATGCGAACAACACTGCGGCGCATGCTCATGGAGATGACAATGCCGTCCGGGGAAGCGAGACCCGGACGCCAGCGGGTGTTGGGGGTGGAAATATCTGCTCCGAGACTGAAGTCGAAAAAGGGGATTTGGCGAGGTGGGATGGCTTGGAGGAGGATACGCCGCATGCAGGTGCTGCCGACGATTTGAGAGATGCAGGGGTCGATAGGTTCGCGCTCGGAGAGGATGAGGTGGACCGGGGTGCGGGTGAGGATAGGCCAGAGGACGGCGAGGACGGGTTCGTGGGGCTCGTTGTGACCGATGGTGGTGAGGAGGGCGTGGTGACCTTCTTTGAGGGCATTGACGCGGTGGACCTGAGCGGCGTTGAGCCATGCGCGGCGGAAGGAGTCGTGGTCGGCCGCGAGGGCGATGAGGACATTCAGCCAGTCGGCAAAGGGTTTAGGGCAATTGGGTGGGATTTCACGGGCGATGACTGCACCGGCGATTTGGAAGCCGGAGAGGGAGAAGGAGCTGTAATGGACGAGGGGTTTGCCGCCGATGGACTCTAGGATACTGATGAGAGACTCGCGACCGCCGAGGTTGGATTCCTGTAGGCATTGGACAGAAAGGCGGCGGAAGGTATGCAGGACGTTTTGCCCGGTAGCGAGGTGGGCTGGCATGGGTTCACCGATGGCAACAGTGAACTGGTAGGGGAATTGATAGGGGAGCTTGGCAAAGAAACGGCTGCGATAGTAGGAAAAGATACTGCCCCAGAGACCGTCCATGTAAATGGGAATGACGGGGGCTTTGGCGCGTTTGGCGATGAGTTCCATGCCGCGACGGATGGGGGTGAGGCAGCCGGTGCGGGTGAGTTGACCTTCCGGGAAGATGCAGATGAGGTCGCCGTTGGCGATACCGTAGGCGGCGTTGCGAATGGCTTCGCGCGGATTCTTGACGGAAATAGGTACCGAGTTAAAAATCTCGAGGATAGGACCGACGAGACGGGTCATAGTAAACTTTTCTTCGACGATGAAACGGACTGGGCGGGGGCAGATCATCGTGAGGAAGAGGGCATCGGCAAAGGTGACGTGGTTGCAGACGAGGAGGGCACCGCCGCGCTCCGGGATGCGCTCCGGGTGCAGGACGCGGGGGCGGTAGAGAAAACGCAGAATCCAGATACCGACCAGACGGATGAAGGCTTGGGGGATGAGCCGCAGGGAGGTCACCATGATGACCGCACTGAAGAGGAAGAGGACGAAGTACTGCTCTTGGGGGGAGGAGCCGCAGGCATGCATGACCCACATGAGCCCCACGGCGAGGAGCCCCATGAGGTTGTCGAAGAGGTTGCCCGCCGCAATGATGTTGCCCCGGTTGGCGGGGTCGCAGTTGTCTTGGAGAAAAGCATTGAGGGGGACGAGGTAAACGGCACCGAAAGCCCCGGTGAGAGCGAGGAAGATGTGGGCGGATGCGCCTGCAACGTCCGACAGGGCAAGCATGAGGGTGCAGAAGGTGATACCGATAGCCCCGAGCGGAATGAGCCCGAGTTCATTTTTGCCTTTGCAGAGAAGGGAAGCTAAGGCACCGCCAACGACCACGCCACCGCCGAGCCATGCCATGAGGATGCCGCACGCGAGACTGAAGTCGGCATCGGTTTGGATTTCCATATCCTTGGCGATTTGGATCAGGATGAGGAAGAGGCTGCCCGCCAGACACCAGAAGTAGCTGATACCTAGTTCACTGAGGCGCAGGCTGCGGTCGCGCCAAAGGTATTTCATTTGGACGAAGTGCTCGTAGAAGAGACTCCACGAGAAGGGGCGGGATTGCTCGGCGGGATAACGCGGCAGGAAGAATGAGGCGATGGCAACGAGGATGGCGAGGGAAATGAAGAACCAGACGGGCGAGGCGGCGGCTTGCCAGCCTGCTTCTTGTCCCGCCGCAGGTCCAAGGGTATGGCGGTAGTGCTCCAAAAGGTAACTGAATAAGAAGAAGACGCCGATTTGGGCGACGAGGAGCACAAAGACCATGCTGATTTCTATGATACCGGAGCCGTAGCTGAGGTAACGCGAGCCCAAGAGGTCCTTGACGATGCCCTTCTTTGCCGGACTCAGGAATGTGGCTTGTATGGCAAAGATGGAGAACCAGAATATGGCGGCATAGATGTCGTGCTTGTAAAAGCAGAAGAGCATGCAAGCCATGACGAAAAGCTGCAGGATGCTCATGACTTGGATGATGCGGGACTTGCAAAAGCAGTCCGACAGCCAACCTGCGAGGGGCGCAAAAAGAATATAAGGCAGGACGTAGATAGCCCCGAGACCGTACTCGAGCATGCTGCCGGATGCTCCCCAAAGCCATACCCCGAGGGGAATCAATAAAAATTGGACAGCCTTCTCGTTAAATGCGTTCTGAGCTTGAATGATGACGAGAGAACGAAAACTCAACCACTCGCGGCGGCTGGGTTCTTTGTAGTACTGGGAGGAGTCGTCGTCCATGAGACCCGTCAGCGCATTATCTCATATTACGGACAGAAAGCAAGAACAATAGGAAGTACGAGGGAAATGGAAGTACGAGGTACGAAGTGGCAAAGCTGTGGAGGGAGCGGCGGGGTAGGGCGGAGACGGGTTGGTGGTAAAGCAGGATGTGGGGCGAAGCCGGGGAGTGGCGGGTGTGGTGGGGAAAGAGTGAGTAGCGGGTGCACACTGCGAATTTTGAAGGGGACGGAACGCGAATTTTGCAGTGATGGTGAGAAGCATAAAGTGCGGATGGTAAGTAGATTGGGTGAATAGATGGGTCAATTCACACTGCAATTTTCACTGCAAGCGACACTGCAGCTTTGCAGTGACCTTGAGAGTTTGTCGGTTATTTGCGCAGGAAGGGGGGAAGCAGGTTGAGGTCGACGGGTATAAAGCCGGGGAAATCCGGGAGAGGGGACTTGGAAGTTTTTTCGATGATGGTGGTAATTTTGGAGTGTTCGTTGAGGATGAGGAGGACGTGAGAAAAGCCGTGGGATTGTTTTCCTTTGCGAGAGAGGCAATGGAATTCGAAGATAACGGAGATGGATGCACCATTTTTTGAGAGAGAGAGGACGCTGAATTGACGGGAAGGCCAGTTGCTTTCGTACACGTAGTTTGCTTTGATGCACTCGCTTTTGGACAGACGTTTCATTTCTTCGCCGCTGTAGATGAAGTCGTCATACAGAGCAATAGCATTTGCGCCGCCCGCTAGGTAGGTCGCTGTCACGTAGGCGATGGTGGAATCATCCGGACCTGAGGGAGAGGAGACGGATGGGGTGGAAACGGGAGCGGAGCGAGCGGCACGTCCGCGCTCCGCATCACGCAGCTCCTCTTGCAGAGACTCGAAAGACCGCGACAGCTCGGCTTTTTCGGAACGTACCTGCTCGCGGAGGTCATCGCACTTACGTTTTGCAGCATCGACTTCCCCTTGCTTCGCTGCTACATCGGCGCGGAGGGCTTCGATGTCGGCGAGAGAAAGCTCACCTTCACGGGCGATGAGAGACTGAAGGGCAAGTTTTACCTCCTGCTCTTTTTGGGATGCTGCGAGGAGAGGGGCATCGGAGGCACGCAATTCCTCGGCATTACGTGCGGCGTACAGCCTCGCCTCCTGCGAGAGCCCCAGAAGAACAATCGCGAGGACGACCATGAGAATCGTGAAATATTTTGGGGACATGTGTATATGGAAGGTTAGTGAGAGGGAGTCTGCAGGGACTCTTTTTGGCGTTTCAGAATTTCGATGTTCATTTTGAGGTCACGGAGCTTGGGGTCTGATTCGAGGTGCCTGATTTGCTCTCGGAGTTCGCTCAGTTGGGTGTCCAGAGAGCGAAGAGAGGAGAGGACTTCACGTTTTTCGGTTGCCAAAGATTCCAGTGAGCGGTACTTTTCGGTAAGGGCTTCGGTGGAGCGGGCAGCTTGCTGCAGAGCCGCTTGATTGGCGGCGAGATGTGCTGCGTCCGCCCGCCCGGTTTGCCACGCTTTCCATGCGTTGAAGGCACCGTACAGTGACACCAGCGCGAGCAGTGAAATCAGCAGAACGGAACCGGGAGAACTCTTCTGAGCAGCATCGCCGCGCGGCAATTCGGTTGCACCGTTGAAGCTCTCCGGCAGCGGAGGGAGCTCCTCCGAGGATGTGCTCACCATATCCTCCGGCAAAGGGGGGAGGTCATCGTCTTTCTTTTGTGGATTGGTGTTCATGATTTTAGATGTGAATGTGGTGCAGGTAGCGTATGCGATTCCGGAGCGTCTCTTCTACAGAGTCACCTAACAGATTGCTGTCGCGCGACATGCCGTACTTTGTCCTCAAGAAAGATTGATCGGTGCGGAGCATATCAACTACACAAGGAGGAACACTAACAGGAAAGGCAAAACCACCGAGGTGGCGCACCTTGTTTACCTGAATCCCACGGAGATGGGGGAAATTTGTCGGCATGGTCTCAATGTACCTGATAAAACCGAGTAGGTCAAGTGTCGGTCGAGGCATCTGACCCGGGAAAATGGAGAACCTCGTGGGAGGAGGTGACTTTGCGGCGGGAAGACGCGGAGGGAAGGGAAGTATAAATGCGCAAAGTTGAGGAGAGGGCGGCGGGGTAAGGCGGAGGCGGATCGGTGGTGAAGTAGGATGTGAGGGCGAAGCAGGGGACGACGGGCGTGATGGGAAAGGGGGAGGTGTGACCGCGAGGGGACGCGACTGTTCACGAACCTTGACAAAGTGGTGGGATTGGGGTAGAGTCGCAGGGATGTTTGTAGATTATATCAAGGTGTACGCGAAGGCGGGGAAGGGGGGGGACGGATTGGCGAGTTTTCGGCGGGAGAAATATGTGCCGAGGGGAGGACCGGACGGGGGAGACGGGGGAGACGGAGGGAGTGTGATACTGGAGGTGAATGAGAATTTGAACGATTTGAGGCAGTATCTCTTTGAACCGAAGCTGATAGCGGGGAACGGCATGCCGGGGATGCATGCACTCAAGCACGGGAAAAGCGGGAAGAATGTGGTTGCAGAGGTGCCGCCCGGTACCATCGTGCACCGGAGCAATGCGGCGAATTTGCAGGAAGCGGCTTGGCTCGAAAAGGAGGGAGAGGGGATACAGACGGAGCAGATAGCCGACTTGGTTGCGGACGGACAGCGGTTTGTGCTGTGTCAGGGTGGCAAGGGAGGACGGGGAAATTGGCACTTTCGGAGTGCGACTGATCAGGCACCTACCACGTTTGAGCCCGGGACAGAGGCTGAGAGCGGAGTGTTTTTCCTTGAATTGCGACGCATAGCGGATGCCGGGCTCGTGGGGTACCCCAATGCGGGGAAGAGTTCGTTGCTGCGCGCCATGACGCGTGCGACCCCGAAGGTGGCGGCTTATCCGTTTACCACGCTGCAACCCGTGGTGGGGGTCGTGGAGTTCGAAGACTACGGGCGGTGCGTGGTGGCGGATATACCGGGGATTATCGAAGGGGCATCGCAAAATCGGGGGTTGGGACTCCGGTTTTTGCGGCATATCATGCGCTGCCGCGTGTTGGTTTTTGTGGTGGACATGACCGGTTTGGAGCACGATCCCGTGACGGCGATCGAGACCTTGCGCAAGGAGGTGAAGCAGTATTCCGAGGAGCTGGCGACTCGCCCTTGGGTGGTCGTGGCAAATAAGATGGATGACCCGACGGCGATGCCCAATTTGCAGATATTGCGTACACGTTTCCCAAAAATCGAAATCATCCCCGTCTCGGCACTGGAGAAGACGGGGCTCGATGCCTTCAAGAAAGGCTTGCGGCAAATGCTCGAAAAATGACATGCGCCGGGCGCGGACGTGAACCTGTTTCGAGGGAAAACGGGGGATGTGGAGGTTGACATGGTGGGGGAAGCGTGCTAGGATGGGGGCATGATGAGCATGGCGAAGCTTGTGTGGGTGCCGATGTGTATTGCGTGCAGTGTGGGGTACGCCGCTGAGAGCGAGATAGCGCGAAGTGCGGTAGAGGCGGCGCGCAGTTATGGTGCGGCGGTCAGGTCCTGTGATATGGGGTGGGCATTGGACTACATGTACCCACCGCTGAAGCGGTTGTACGCCGAGCAATTATCCAACAGAAACGGGAATGAAGCCGACAACGCGAGGCGCACGATGGGGCTCACCAAGGAGACGACAGCTCAGGCACGGGCGCGCATTGAAGCCGGGTTGACGGCACTGCGGAATCATTATGTAAAAATGGGCAAGCAGATGATCAGCAGCGGGGTGAAAATAGAGAGTTTCAGCGTCGGGGAACCGGTGTCGGAGTATGTGCTTACGCCGCCGACGGGGATGGTCAGTGCGGTGATACAGGATCGAGAAGGGCGCGTGCGGGTCGATGAGTTGAACGAGGGAGAGGAGCGGAGCCGGTTAGTGGTGCTGCCCACGGTGATTGTGGTGAGCGGACCGGGAAAGGGCGGCAGCACCGTACGCGTTGAGCGTCGCTCCCACATTTACGCGATACGGGACGAAGTGGTGAACGGGAAGCTGAACCGCAATGGACTTACCGCCCACGACACGAAGCTGAATAAGTGGTACTTTGCGGACGGGAATACAGACATCAATACCCTGCGCACCTTTTTCCCCGGGCTACCGCTTAACTTACGGCTGCCGGACGGCGGGGAACGCGTGCTGCACTGAACGGAGGCGAATATGTGCCTTTGATTATGACGGACTTAGAAGAACGGGTACGGAAGGATTTTGCGCCGGAGGGGATACTATCTGCGGGCAAGGGGTATGAGTATCGACCGGAACAGGAGGAGCTTGCCGCAGCGGTGGCACGGGCGTTGCAGGGGGAGCGACCGTTGTTGGCAGAGGCGGGCACGGGGGTCGGGAAGTCCCTCGCGTATTTGATTCCCTCGATACGCTTTGCGTTGGAACGGGGGCGCAAGGCTATCGTCTCCACTCACACGATTAACCTGCAAGAGCAGCTCTTCAACAAAGATATACCGGCGGCAGCCAAGGCACTGGGACTCCCCTTTAAGGCGGCGTTGCTCAAAGGGCGTTCGCACTATCTGTGTTATACCCGTTTGCAGCGAGCCGTGGAGCAGGCTCAAGACCTCTTCAATCGGGAAGAGCTGCGGCAGCTGCAACGGGTGCGGGAGTGGGCGGGGGAATGCGGTGAAGGCGAACTTTCGGCGATACCGCCGCAGTTGGGGATATCGGAGAAGGTGAAAGCGCAGATATGCAGTGAGAACCACGTGTGTACTTTACGGAATTGCGGACCGAAATGTCCGTACCAAGCGGCACGGCTGCGTGTGGAAAGGGCGGACCTCGTGGTACTCAATCACACGCTGTTTTTTGGGCTCATGAGTCTTGCAGAGGAGGCGCGACTCGAAGTTGTGGAAGATGGGGACGAGGAGGAAGATGAGCACGTGGGCTTTATTTTCCCGAACGATTTTGTGGTGTTAGATGAGGCGCACACGATAGAGAATGTGGCGGCGCAACAATTCGGGACGGTTTTGCCGGAAACTGAGGTCCGGTGGGAGTTACTGCGGCTCTACAATCCGCGCACCAAGAAGGGGACGTTGCGGCACGCCGCTACCCCGCGCCTTCTCACGCTCATCGAGGGTGCACAGGCTGCGTGTGAGGAGTTTTTCGATACCGCCGCCCGTGATGCCCGTTTTAAGGACAACGAGAGCGGCAACGAAGTCCGCCTGACGGAGCCGGAGTGGACAGAAAATGTGCTGACGCCCGCACTGCAGGAACTGGAGAGCGAGATTCTATCCATGGCAAAGGGGGAGGAAAATGAGGTAACGAAGGCGGAGCTCATGGAAACGGCATCGCGCCTGTGCGATTTCCGCGATGCGGCGGATGAGCTGGTTACCCTGCGGGGAATAAGTAACTCGGTGTATTGGGCGGAGAAAGGGGGAGAGAAGAACGAGCAGCGACGTTCTATTACGCTGCGGTCGGCTCTCATCAATGTCGCCCCGGTGTTGCGGGAGAAGTTGTTTGAGAGCGGGCGAGTGAGTATTTGCACCAGCGCGACACTTTCTGCCGGGGATATGGGGATTGACTACTTTGCCGGGCGAGTCGGGGCGGAGAGTGCGGATAAGGTGCGCATTGGAAGCCCGTTCAACTACGCGGAGCAGATGCGAGTGACGGTGGTCAGCAGCATGCCGCAGCCCAGTGACAAGAAGGAATACGAGGCAGAATTACCTAGGCGCGTGCTGCATGCCCTGAAGAGCACGAACGGACACGCTTTCGTGCTCTTCACCAGCTACAGCATGCTGCGCCGTGTAGCCGGGGAGTTGCGCGATGCCTGCGCTGAGAATGGATGGCAGTTGCTCGTGCAGGGGGAGGGCATCAGCAGGTCGGATATGCTCGCCCGCTTCCGCAGCACCAAGGGCAGTGTGCTTTTTGGGACGGATAGCTTTTGGATGGGGGTGGATGTGCCCGGGGATGCCCTCTCGCACGTCATCATCACACGGCTCCCCTTTGATGTACCCGGGACACCCCTGATCGATGCTCGCTCGGAGGATATCGCGGCACGCGGGGGAAAAGCTTTCTTCGAGTACTCTGTGCCGGAGGCTATTCTGAAGTTCCGTCAAGGGATAGGACGCTTGATACGTTCCAAAACGGATACCGGGGACATCACGATCCTCGATTCCCGCGTCTATCACAAAGGGTACGGAAAACATTTTTTGCGGGTTTTGCCCCCGGGGGTGCAATGCACTTTTGAATAAACGGGAAGCTGCGCGGGAGAGAATTGGCTTGAAAATGGGGAGGGCAGGGGGTACACTCGCGCGACATGGAAGTTTTCGCGTCACCCACGTTTGTTTTGTTTGGGGTATTATTTGCGGGGCTGGCATTGGGGGGTATCAGCGTGAAGGGGGTGAGTTTGGGGAGTTCGGGGGTGCTGTTTGCCGCGTTGGTAGCGGGACATTTCGGGCTGCACGTGCCGGACGGGATAGCGGATGTCGGTACGGCTATTTTTGTGTACTGTGTGGGCTTGGGGGTAGGAAATCGATTTTTTGGTTCGTTGAAGAGTCGAGGCAAGTACTTTATTTTGCTCTCCGTGGTGGTTGTGGGAGCGGCTTGGTTGACGGCTTGGGCACTGGGAGCTTGGCTCCGCTTGGATGCGGGGATGCTCGCCGGACTCTTTGCCGGGGCATGTACCAGCACACCGGCACTGGCGGCGGCGATAGAATCGCAGGGAGCACAGGCTGCTGGGGTAAATATCGGGTACGCCGTAGCCTATCCCTTTGGGGTGGTGGGAGTCGTGCTCTTTGTACAGCTTTTACCGCAGCTGCTCCGGCAGAATTTGGACGCTCCTGCGGATGACGCAACAGACGGCAAGAGGGAGCGGCATGACATCACGGCGCGGGTCGTGCAGGTGACCAATCCGGAACTTGTCGGTAGGCACATCGGGAGTTTTTGTGCAGAGATGAATTTGAGATGCCGGATCACGCGGGTCGTACACGGAGACGCTTTTATCCCGTTGCAGGAAGGTGATTGTTTTGTGAGGGATGGGGAGGTGCTCATGGTGGGGGAGCACGGGGATGTGGAGCGGGAAATGGCGTGCCTCGGACATAGCACGGACACCAAGCGTACCCCGCGTTTTTATGCCGATGAACAGGCGGACCTCATCGTGCTTTCGCGCGAAGTCTGCAACAAGACCCTGCGGGAACTAGACACACTCGGGAGATTCGGTATCGTTGTTTCACGCGTTACTCGCCTGGGGGTGACATTTATACCGACAGCCGATACGGAGATATTGCGCAATGATGTATTGCACGTGGTGGGATATCCGGCAGCTATTTCCGACTTCAGTGCGCAATGCGGGCACCGCAAGACTGCCCTGAGCATGACGGATATTTTATCGCTGGTGGGGGGCTTGATGCTGGGGGTGTTGGTGGGCAAGTTGCAATTCAGCTTGGGCGGAGGGAGCTCGTTTTCGTTGGGGATAGCGGGAGGTCCACTCGTTGTGGCTCTCATTTTAGGGCATTTTGGGCGCATCGGACCCATCGTCGGCTACATACCGCGACCGACACGCGTGATGCTCACAGAGCTCGGGCTCGTGCTCTTTCTGGCAGGCGCGGGAGTAAAAGGAGGGGCTGCCTTGCTTTCTACCTTGCAGGAGCAGGGGGCTACGATGTTTTTGGTGGGGCTGGCGATCACCCTAGTACCCATGGTGCTTTCCTACGGTGTCGCGCGCTACCTCATGGGCATGAGCCTCGCCGAAACCCTCGGCGGTATCTGCGGAAGCATGACCTCCACCCCGGCACTCGGCGCGATCACAGCCAAAACCGACCGCCAAGAGCCGGTCATTGCCTATTCAACCGCCTATCCCGCTGCTCTCATCCTCATGACCGTGCTGGCAAAACTTATCACTGAGTTGCTTTGAACCGACATCGTGTGTGTAGCGGCGATGATGCGGGCTGTCACGGCGCACATTGATTTGGTATCACATCTGTCTCAAAATTTCCTTAAAAACGCTGCCATGAGAATTCCTATGCGGCTTTCATACGCTTTGCGTATCACGGGGGCATCTCCCTCACGAATGCATGGATTTGTGCTCCACGCGAGTTTGGAGGGGGACACACTTTACGGTTGACAAATCGTGATGAGGTGATACACTAGCACGCGACTGGGGAGTGGTGGCTGAGAGGCTGAAAGCAGCCGTTTGCTAAACGGTCGTACGGGCATAAACCCGTACCGGGGGTTCGAATCCCCCCCGCTCCGCTGGTTTGGGGGTGAGCGATGTGCGTTTGTCGTTGATTTGGCTTGCTTGGGGAGTGTGGGGTGTGTATGATGTGCGCGTGTGGGAGCACAAAAGTAGCACAAGTGTGTAGCACAAGTTTTGAAAATGTTTGTGAGATATGAATGAGAAGCAGGGTGAAGTGAAGAATGTGATTGTGTGTAGGGAGAGGT
>CAYRJI010000056.1:0-13947 GCA_964424645.1 uncultured Akkermansia sp.
ATGAAAACATACAATACATACAAAATCGGGACTGCCGCTCTTGCAGCAGTGTTAGTATTAGGAATCAGCTCCTGTGCGCATCACAGGAAAAAACCGGCAGTGCCACCTGCACCTGTCAGTCAACCGACGGCGCAGGCGACTGTTTTGCAAGCTCCGAAATCTCTCGAAGGGGCTTGGATTAAACTAACCCATCACTCGACATCACCTTACGAGTCGCCGGACACAGAAGACTCTTTCTGGTATTATCGCAAGGGGAAAGCGTACTGGTACAGTGCAAAAGATATTCGTTCCCCGCAAGAAAAAGCGAATGGGTATCCGACTAGACCGTCATCGTTTCGTTCGACCAATCTTAATAATACTCACGCGGTATGCTACATCGACAACCTTGGCAGGGAAATTTTGGGAGCTGAACTAAAGTACGTGCCATGGGGAGCAAAGGCTCTACTCAGGATCGAAAATTTGTTCGGTCCGCATGGTAGCGTATTCTGTCGGTCAATAGATGAGGAAGGCACCCCGTCTGAACAACCCGCCATCATCACCCTTACATCGGTGAGATCAGGAGTGTACGAAGGAACGGTTGATGGAATCTATGATGCTACAGACCTTCCGCTTGATGTCAACCCCTACAGGCGTGCCATTGATTCTATCACAATTTACACAAAATGAGATTAGGAAAGAACTAATTTGTCCGCCGGAACACAGGTTAGCTCTGTCCTGCTGCGGTGCTGAATTCGGGGAATTGCCAAAAAGGGAGTGGTTCACTGCTCAATTTTTGGTCGGATGATGGTTCCCTTTCAGCGAATGAATCTTCGTTATGGATTATAGTCCCACAGTGGGACAGAGCCCGGAAGGTACGATTATGGATAAAAGGGGAGAATGGAATTCTTCTAAGTAGCGGGCTAGTTCGGTCTTCTATGCCAATGGCTTTCTCACATTGGGAAGTAATTGCTTTTCCCGGAAAAGCATCCCGGTTATGGAGAAAGCAGGCATCCCGGAAGACGAAGCACCACCACGCTGCCTCTCGCCGTCCCCGCGTCGCAGCTTTGCTACTTCGCACTTCCCCGACACACACACACTGCATCACTCCTCTGCCCACGCACACCATCGCCACACACGCACTCCCGGCACCACCCCGCACCTCCCTCCATAGCCTTGCCACTTCGTACCTCGTACTTGATCACCCCCGTGTTGCCACGTGACGAAGTTATCGCTCTGCTATGAGTGCTTAATTTATTTGGGACAGATGTGATCGCCCACGCCCCTCTCTCCCGCTCTGCTCTACCATTCCGTAACACACGCACCTCCCCACCATTCCATCCTCCTTATCACATACTGCACGCCACAGCTTTGCCACTTCGTACTTCGTACTTCGTACCTCGTACTTCTTTTTCCTCCGTGTCTTCCTGCCTCAAGGTCATCGCCCACCACTGAGCCTTTAATCCTATCGGATCGGTGCGGGTGTAAGTTCTGTGCGCCCGTTGAGGGCACGCATGACGGTGATGGAGTCGGCTTGGGAGAGACCGGCTCCGGCGGGCATGCCCTGTGCAAGTCGCGTAATGCGGCAGGGTAGTTCCCGGAGGCGTTCGGCGAGGTAGAGTGCCGTGGCTTCCCCCTCTACATCGTTACCCACGGCGAGGATGACCTCGCAGTTCGGATGCTCTCGAACGCGCTGCACGAGCGGCTCGATGCTCAAGGTCTCCGGCAAAATGCCGTCCAAGGGCGAAATTTTCCCGCCGAGGCAGTGGTAAAGACCTTGGAATGAGCCACTGTGCTCAATCGGCAGCACATCCGTGGCTCGCTCCACTACGCAGATTTGTGCCGCATCTCGGGTCGGGTCGCCGCATGCCGTGCACAGCTCCCCACGCGGTGCGAAGAAACCGCAGTTCGGACACGTCCCGGTCGAGCTTACCGCCCGAGTAATGGCGTCGGCAATGTGCCGAGCATCGCTGCCCGCACGCTGTAAAAACCACAGGGCAAGCCGCTCGGCTGACCGCCGCCCCGTACCGGGCATAAGAGCAAGACTCTTGATGAGCTCTTGCACATCGGGTGGATAATCCTGCGCTTTCATGCTTTTCCTGCTTCGTTCTCCATCCCGTTCGGTCTACCGGCTTGATCTCACCCCCTCCCGATGCCCAACGGAACAATGTCTCCTCTTGCCTAAAACACCGCCCCCATTGAAGCACGCATCCCGTAAATTGTCAACGCATATTTCCCCACAGCTGTCCCAAGAAAAATATGAGCCTCGCGGTGGGCGGTAACTCTGAGACAGGAAGACGCGAGGGCGATCAAGTACGAGGTACGAAGTACGAAGTGAAGGAGTTAGGCGCAACGGAGTTGCGCAGACATGGCGGGAGGAGGCAAAGCCGGAACGATGCGTGGGGAATAAATCAAAGCACCCGTGAGGACGAAGCCCCCTTGGTACGCAGAGCGCGTGAACCCCGCATAGGAACCTGTGCATCGGCAATTTGCAAAAAATTCCCCACAGACGGTCAACCCTGCGCCAAGCTCCGGCATCACGCACCCCTCTCTCCCCGGCTCCGCTACTTCGTACTTCGTACTTCGTACCTCGTACTTCTTGTTGCCTCGTACTTATTTCCCCTCGCTCAGAATGCCTTGGAGTTCCGGAGTGAGCAACTCCGCCTTACGCAATCGCTCAATATGTGCACGAATCGACGCCCACGCCCGATTGAAAGCTGCGGCGAGGTCCTGCGCAGCCATATAATCCTGTGTGGTCGGCTCCGGTAGTCCCTCTTGCATCTTCTTGAAGGCGTGCACCTTTTCGGCGAGCTGTCGCAAGGTCGGCAGGGCATTCTCAACGGAAGCGGCATCCGTGCACCCCGCCAAGCATTCGTCCGTTTGCTGCAGGAGGTCGATGAGCATTTCTGCCGCCTCACGATGAGTGCTCGGCACCTGTGCCTCCTGCGCTTCCCGTGTTTCTTCTGCAGCCGGGACAGGCAACACCGCCGCAGCAACCGCCGTCCATAGCCAAAGAAGTTTCATGAGAGAGACGCCTGCATGGCGATGAGTTTGTCCTTCTTTTCCTTCCAGCCGCGCAAACGCTCCTGCTCCTGCTGCACCACCGCTGCCGGGGCTCGCTGCACAAAGGATGCATTGCCGAGCTTAGCCTCGCTCCGCGCAATCTCCTTGCCGATTTTGTCGAGCTCCTTGGCGATGCGTTCCCTCTCCGCCTGCACATCCGTCAGTCCCTCCAAGGGCAGGAAAAGCTCCCCGAGCGGGGTCAGGGCGGTCGGTGTCCCGCGTGCCGCGCTGTACTGCGTGTCCACCACCGTTTCCTTTGCCCCGGCGAGCAATGCCAACCTACTCGCTATGTCGGCATCAACGGGCAGCGTCGGCTTGATAATCAGCCGGACATTTTTGTTGGTGGCAAGGTTGTATTCGATCTTCAGGTTGCGTGCGCGATTCGCGCTCTCGTACAAAGCACTTGCCGTGGCACGTGCGCGCGAAATCTCCTCGTCGCTCAGCCCGCTTAGCAAGGGTTCCGCCGAAGGCAACTCCGTGAGCATGAGCGGCTTGCCGCCGTGTCTCTCCGCGTAGCCCAAACTTTCCCACAGTTCCTCCGTGATATGCGGCATCACCGGTGCCAAGAGTGCCAAGTAATGCCGCAGGACTGTGTCGATCGTATACAGGGACGCGTGGCGCACCGCCGGGTCGGCTCCCTCCCGCAGGTCATTCTTGATCGCCTCGAGGAAGAGCGAGCAGTACTCGTTCCAGAAGAAGCTGTAGAGTGCCTGCGTGTAGGCGTTGAATTCGTACTTTCGGAAAGCTGCGGCTACTTGGGCGTGCAGGTCTTTCAGTTTGGCGAGTATATCGACGTGCACGGGCGAGAAATGCGGCGCGGGGTTCGTACTGACCTCCCCCTGCATCATCCGGTAGCGCGCCGCGTTGTACAACTTGTTCGCAAAGTTCTTGCCTTCCTCGATCTGCTTTTCATCGAACTTCACATCGGTACCGGTAGGTGCTATCCGCATCAGCCCGAACCGCAAACCGTCCGCCCCGTATTTCTCGATGAGCTCCAAGGGGTCCGGGCTGTTGCCCAAGCTCTTGCTCATCTTGCGCCCCTGCAGGTCGCGCACAATCGAGGTGAAAAAGACGTTGGAGAAGGGTTTACCCCCGGCAAAGCGGTAGCCCGCCATGATCATGCGCGATACCCAGAAGAAAATGATGTCCGGTCCGGTCACCAAATCGCTCGTGGGATAAAATTTGGCTAGGCAGGCGGCATCCATGGTGGCAAAGGACCAGAGCCAGCTGCTGAACCACGTGTCCAGCGCATCTTCATCCTGTACCCAATTTTCCGGGTCCACCGGCGGCTCTACTCCCACATAGATCCGCCCGGCATCGGCATCCGTCGCATCCAGCTTAGCTGCCTCCCTGAGTTCTTCCGCCATCTCTTTCCTGTACCACACCGGGATGCGGTGCCCCCACCAGAGCTGTCGGCTGATGCACCAGTCCTGCAACCCGTCCAACCAGTGCGCGTAGGTCTTCGCCCAGTGCGCCGGACGAAACTCGATGTCCCCGCTCTCCACGGCTTCCCGCGCCTCCCGCACACAGGGGTATTTGAGGAACCACTGCATGCTCAGCCGTGGCTCGATGGGTACATCCGTCCGTTGACTCACCCCCACGTTGTTGTCGTACGCCTCTTCCTTCTCGAGCAGCCCCTTCGCGCGTAGCAGTTCTGCCGCTTTCTCGCGGGCTTCGACGCGGTCCAGCCCGTGCAGCTCCGGGCAGCCGGGACAATTGATGTGTCCGTCCGGCGTCAGTATGTCAATGATTTCCAGTCCATTGCGCATCCCGACTTCGAAGTCGACTCGGTCGTGCGCCGGGGTGATTTTCAACGCCCCCGTGCCGAAGCCGATTTCCACGTGCTCGTCGGCGATAATGGGTATCGGCGTCTCGCACAGCGGGCGTATCACCTTCCTCCCCAACAAGCCCGCATAGCGCGGGTCTTTCGGATTCACCGCCACCGCCACGTCTGCCATGATGGTTTCCGGTCGCGTCGTCGCCACCGACAGCCACTTCTGCGGCTCCTCCGCCAAGCGATAGCGCACGGTGTAAAGTTTACTCTTAGTGGGCACCATCACGACCTCTTCGTCGCTCAGTGCCGTCAGCAGCACGGGGTCCCAGTTGACCATGCGGCGTCCCCGGTAAATGAGCCCCTCGCGAAAGAGCTCCGTAAATGCCCGCGCCACCCAAGCCGCGAACTCCGGGTCCATGGTGAATCGCTCTCTCTGCCAATCGCAGGAGCACCCCAATTTCTTGAGCTGCTTGATGATGATGCCCCCGTGCTCTTCCTTCCACGCCCACACCATCTTCACGAACGCCTCGCGCCCCACATCGTACCGCGTCCTCGGCGGGGTCTCCTTCGCCAATTCTTTTTCCACCCGGGCTTGCGTGGCTATCCCCGCGTGATCCGTGCCGGGTAACCACAGCACTTCCTTGCCCTCCTGCCTCGCCCGCCTCGCCAAAATATCTTGGATGGTGTTATTCAGCACATGCCCTATGTGCAGCACCCCCGTCACATTCGGCGGCGGTATCACGATGCTGTATGCCGGTTTCTCCGACTGCGGATCAGCGTGAAAACACCCCTCCCTCTCCCACCTCCCCTGCCACTTTTCCTCCACATCGGCAGGCTCGTAGGCTTTCGGCATCTCTTTCATATCGCGCGCTATCATACCGCACCTATCCCCCAATGGCAAGCGAAACAAGAAGGACGAAGTAGCAAAGCCGAGGAGCGGCGGGTGGGGATGGTCACCGGCACATCTGTCCCAATAAAATTTTCGGAAAACGCCGCCATGCTAATCCCCATGCGGTTTACAGACGCTCTGCGTACCAAGGGGGCTCCAACCTCACGGGTACATGGATTTAGTTTCTACACGTCGTTTTGGCTTTGCTCCCTCCCATCTCCCCTGCGCAACTCCGTTGCGCCTAACTCCTTCACTTCGTACTTCGTACTTCGTACCTCGTACTTAATCACCCCCGCGTTTTCCTGCCGCAAAGTCATCGCCCACCACGAAGCTCGTGTTTTTCTTGGAACGGCTGTGTTGCTGTGCAGGAATTTTCCTTGCACTGTCCCTGAAATGCGTTAGAATCAGGGTGTGCCTAGGAAGGTTCGTGAGCTCAAGGCTATGCTCTTAAAGGCAGGACTTCACATGCTGCCGATGGGAAAGGGGAGTCACGTCCAGTATGGTCATCCCGCCCTGCGGAGACCGGTGACCATTTCCGGGCGTGACGGGGCGGATGCTAAGCCTTACCAAGAGCGCGAGGTTCGCAAAGCCGTACAAATCGTCATCATGTCCGAACATGAAAAGAAATGATACATCTCAACTCTTTACGCGAGTCATCCGGTGGAGTGCCGAGGATGACTGCTACGTGGGGTCTCTGCCCGAAATTGCTCCCAACTGCTGTCATGGAGATTCCATTGCAGATGTTGCCGCGCAGCTGGATGACATTGCCGAAATTGCCCTAGCGAACTGTGAGTCCTGCGGTATTCCATACGACCCACCCGGTAGTGCCCGAATCCGCACACAATCACACCCGGCTCGAGGAACAATTCCTGCAAAAGCACTCCTGTCCCAAGAAGCTTCCCAATAATCGCTGCAATGCCAATAGGAGGTACGGGGTACGAAGTACGAAGTGAAGGAGTTAGGCGCAACGGAGTTGCGCAGACATGGCGGGAGGAGGCAAAGCCGGAACGACGAGTGGGGGGTAAATCCACGCACCCGTGAGGTTGAGACCCCGTTAGTACGCAGAGCGCGTGAACCCCGCATAGGAACCTGTGTGGCGGCAATTTGCAGAAAATTTCCCACAGACAGTCAACCCTGCGCCAAGCTCCGGCATCACGCATCCATCTCTCCCCGGCTCCGCAGCCACATTCCGCGCAACAGAGTTGCGCCAAATTTCTACTTCGTACTTCCATTCCCCCGCGTTTTCCTGCCGCAAAGTCACCGCCCACCACGAAGCTCGTGTTTTTCTCGGAACGGCTGTGTTGCTGCGCCTATCTCCTTCACTTCCCACTTGTGGCAGACGTATGTGGAAGGCAATTGTTATCACCCATCACTAAGTCTTTAATTTTACCGGGACAGGTGTGTTTGGATAGGTGGGGTACGGAATTCGTGCTTGAAAAAAACGGGCAAAGTCGTATGATGTGGGGGCAGCTCTCTCCTAGGAATTTTCATGAAAGCGACACGTGCCACGACAGACTTACTACGCGAACGAGATGCGCGTTGCCTGACAGATTTTATCATGTTTTCGCAGCGCAATCTGATCTTAAAACTCTCCCCTGCCCTCAATCGCGGGCGCGTTTCCTTCCCCCAATTCTTTCTTCTGGCATACCTAGAAGAGGAAGAAGGTCTCTCAATGAGCAGTATTGCACGCATCATGGGACACACCACGGCGGCGGCAACCGGTATGGTTGATAGGTTGGAAGAACTCGGGCATCTGAAACGCTTCGCTTCCGCCGGTGACCGTCGAAAAATTATGGTGCGCATCACCCCTCGCGGCAAAGCACTCGTCGAAAAAATGCGAGAAACTATCGCGCAGGACCTCGCCAAAATTATGGCAGAGAAGGACGCCGATATCGCTCAAGGCTACCCGGAGTATCGACAGCATTAACCGTCTCGTTCCCCCTTTCTTCCCGGTTTATCACCATGCCCGCTTTCTCTCCGTCATATCTCGACCGTCTCAATGCTTACCCCGAGAACTTTGCCCGCTTCATAACGCGTATCCCGGGTGTCCCCGTGAGCACGGACCGCGAAGAAGTCATTTGTGCCCTCTCCCCCACCCACGAGCAAGTGCTGCGGGATAACGGTATCGACCCCAAATTCCTGCGCTTGGCACAACAAATCCACGGAAATCACGTAGCTATCGTGGGAGATATCGGTTGCTCCTACCCGGTGGAAGGAGTGGACGGCTTATTCTGCGGTGGGGTGGCCGACTGCTGCCTAGGGGTCTACGTGGCAGATTGCGCCGCTATCTGGGTATATGACACCGTGACGGGGAGTCGCGGGCTGATTCACTCCGGCAAAATGGGCACCCAGCTCAACATCGTCGGCGAACTCTTCGCCCGCATGTACAAAGTGCTCGGCGTGCAGGCAAAAAATTGCATTGCGGTCATTTCGCCCTGTGTACGCCCACCGCACTACGAAACGGATATCCCCGCCGCCCTGCTTTCGCAACTCCTCGCAGCGGGTGTGCAAACCGAAAATATCATCGACAGCGGCTTGGATACGGCGGCTGACTTGGAAACTTTCTACTCCTACCGGGCAGAAAAAGGCTGCACTGGGCGCATGCTCGCCCTCTTCGGTAGGTTCTTCCCGGCGAGCTGAAACGTATGTCCCCCACTGTTTCCAAATCCGAGCTCCGCGCTCAGATGCTCGCTCGCCTACGCGCCCTCCCGGAAACTTACGTGCAGGTCTGCTCCGCCCGTCTCCTAGATTGGTTGCGCCCGTGGACGTATTCCCCCATCCCGCGCCGCATCTTTCTCTATGCCCCCCTGCCCCATGAAGTCCACCTGCTCTCCCTGCTCCGCGATTTCCCGCTGCATGATTTCTATTTCCCACGCTGCTTAGCGGAGCACCGCCTCTCCTTCCACCGCGTGGTGCGTCCCAAGCGGGAGCTGGTGCCCGGTCCCATGAATATCCCCTCTCCCTTGCCTCACCTACCCGAGCTTTCCCCCACCGAAGCCGACCTCCTCCTCGTCCCGGGGCTCGCCTTTACACGAGAAGGTGACAGACTCGGCTACGGCAGCGGTTACTACGACCGCCTCCTAGCTTCCCTCCCCCCCCACGTGCCCACCGTCGCCCTCGCCTTCCCGGAGCAGCTCCTCCCCTCCCTCCCCACCGAACCCCACGATGTCCGGGTTCAGACCGTCCTCACCATTCAAGAGCGACCATGGGAAGTACGAAGTGGCAGAGCCGGGGAGTAGCGGGCGTGGTAAGCGATGGATGCGTGCAGGAAGGACGTACGTGATGCGAGTGTTGGGAATCCACGGCTGTAACCGGACGTGTCCTGTGTGATGAACCACACCTGTCCCGAGGAAATTCCCAAAAAAACGCAGCGCACCGGGTTACCCCGATGCGCTGCGAGTCAATGAAAACAAAACCAACTGACGATTAGAAGGAGAACACACCTTGGACGCCGGCAACAACAGAGTCGCTATTGGTGCTGTAAGCCGGGTTCTTGATGTACTGAATGTGCGGCATCACACGGAAGTACCGGCAAAGCTGCAGGTTGTAGTAGGCTTCCAAAACTGTCTCTCGGTTGTGCTCAGTCCGGACGCCGTACTCTTCCCCATTCCGTCCCTTGAACACCCCGTACGCAACGCCCAAGTAGTCATCCTTGCGAGAGGGTATGATCTTGGCGCGCAGCCCACCGGTCAATTCTGCGGCATTGCCGAGGGATTGTTTGGCGGTGGCACCACCGCGAATGAACACGGTCAAGTAATCAGTGATGTCGTACTGCACGCTGGCTACTCCACCTCCGTTACGGCGATGATGCCCCCTACCGTCATGACTGCCACCCGGCTCGTCAATCGCGGTAAAGAACGGCGTGACCTTGAAAACGCCCTTGCCCTCATCAAAGTAGTGCCCCCACTCCCCCAGCACGGTGTAGCCGGAACCATCATCGCTGTTGAAGGGATTGTAGCCGGGAGCTGTGCCCGTGCGGGTAACACCCGCCATCAAGTAGTTCTTCTTCCCGATCTGCACCTGTGCCAGCGCACCCACGTTGCTGTCAATGAGCGGCAGCACTGTGGAGTTGCAGAACCCGGAGTTCGTGAATGACGTATAGGTGTCATTTGCGATCCCCACCGAGTCAAAGTAATCACTGAACTTTACCATACCCGCAACAATGGCTGCTTTCTTGCCATTGAAGAAGTGCTTGATAGAAACTTCCGGGAAGTAAAAATCGTGCGGTCCGACAACGTCACGATGAGGAGATGTCACCGACCCGATCAGATTCGGGTAGTCCTGAACCTTATGTACGGTTTCCTTCTCCACCCCCCAAGAACCGATAAACTCGACGTGCAGCCAAGTACCACCGTTCTTGTCATCCTGAATGAGACGCTGGTTGACGTGCCCGTGCAACAGACCGAGGTTGAAGTTGGTATCCTTACCCAACTCGGTGTCATGTACGTTGAAGTAGCCGTAAGCCAAGTCCACATGCCACTGCGAACCGACTTTCTTGTTGGCTTTAACCTTGTATGCCGGAGCGGAACTATCCGGCGTCAAGAGGTCCATCTTTTGAAGGAGGGCCCCCGGTTGGGAGGAGCAGCACGGAGCAGTCTCAGCACCCACAACAACCGGCATGGCGGCAAGCCCTGCCAGCATAAAAGACGTGATAATTTTAGATGTCATAGGCTTATTCAATTGAGTTGTAAGCAACCCGACCGGTGTGTATCGACCGGAATGCTCGCCGTGAGTTTATGTCACAAGCCTGAAAAAGTCAACTCATTTTTCAAAAATTTCGCACAAAGATGCAGGAAAGTATGATTTGACCCTCACCTGTCCCAATAAAATTTTCGAAAAGTGCTACCATGCTAATCCCCATACGGGTTTCACACACTCCGCGCTCTAGGAGGGCATCAACTTCACGGGTGCATTGATCTATCCCCCACGCATCGTTCCAGCTTTGCATCCTCCCGCCATGCCCGCGCAACTCTGTTGCGCCTATCTCCTTCACTTCGATCGAGTAGGGGGGCTTTCGCCCCCCTCTCTCACCACCGTACGTGCCATTTATGGCATACGGCGGTTTCCCAACAGCTCAAGAGACCTCTTTTTCACACCGCGCGCATTCCGCCCTCGCTTCGGCTTCCTCGCGCTCTCGCGCGTCTCTCGCCTCTGCCCCTTTCTTGGCTCCTGCTCGCTGTGCGGCTGCTCCACCGTGCGCTTTCTCTGCGCTCCCTCCTCGCAGCCTGTCTCCCCAGTTCAGTTCCTCCCTCCACGCCTCAAACACTTGCCCCTCCCGCTTCTGCTTCAACCCGGGATTCGCACCCAGTGCCTCCGCAGGCAGACGCATACCCGGTCCAGTCTCTTCTCTCTCGAAGTTCCCTCGCCTCCGTATGTCTTTGCTCCGGTGCCCCATGTTTGTGAGCTTCAGGCTGTTCTGCTGTTCGGATTCGGACCTTCCCCGCCAAGGGCGCGGGTACTATGTCCTCTGCTGACTCCCTGCCTCGGTTGGCTTGCGCCACCGCCGCAGGGTCTCACCGAATATGTATATGCTACTTTCATCTCGCGCCGCCTCCATCTACCTTACGGGTTCTCGTGACATTTCGGACTTCGGCATAAGCAGCAACCTCGTCCACCCGTCCGGTCTTTATGGAGTTCCTGTTCGTGCAGAAATGACCGTTCCTTATGCAACCCTATGACCGGTACGGAAACCCGGTGGGATGACTGACACAGGAACCACACCAAACCGAAATATGAGAATGAGACGCCGAGTGCTACTACCCAAAGCGGCGAATCGACCCGTACCGCGCGGCGAAGGCACGTGGCAAACGCTCGGTCTTGAATCCGCCGCTCTTTTCCCCGCGAACAAAGGGCATGTCCTTTCCCGGCACGGCATTGATCGTGCTTACCGCATGATGAGTCGAGGCTTCTCTCTTACGTCTGATGTGCCTCTCGCAGAAAAAAAGCAGACGGTGAAAGCAAACATGGAAATCCTTTCTCATTGGAAAGAAAAAAACAAGAGCGTCAAAGACGAGAACTACCGCATGGAAGTCTCTCTCGAAGCTATGCGCACATTAAAATACCCGGAGGAAATATGGGAGCAAACCAACGGCGTGCGCGTTTACTTCCGAGCTGTTGTTATCCAAGGAAACAAAAACTTCATTACCGGCGTAGTAGTTGACCGAAGCAACACGGCGGTCCCTTTTATCCGCACCAAATCCCACAGCTATACAAACAACAAGCGAAAAGGGAAACTACCATACAAAAGAAACGCCGAATAAAAGCCGGACGCCACGGATACTCATGACCGGCTCCCGGGTCAGCAGATAGCAGGAGCATCCCCCTGCTGCCGGGACCAATGCAGAAAGTGCTTCCCGCACCGCTTCCCGCGCGGTAGATAGCAGGAGCACCCCCCCACCGCCGGGAATGATGGAAACTCAAGAGCACCCCGAGTCACGCTTGTATTAGAGCAGACAACTGCGAAATTGTCAAACCCAAAAACTGCGTATCGCGCAAAAAAAAATGCTTCAGGCAATACGTACACCCAGCACCTCTCCGTTCCCTGCCACTACCGTCATCCCTACCCCACCCACCACTCCCCGGCTCTGCTACTTCGTACTTCGTACCTCGTGCCTCGTACTTCGCATTTGGGACAGGTGTGCATTTTTCTCCTTGACAGCAAAAGCTTTCTTTGCTATCCTAAAAACATCCCGGGAATTCGCTCCAGAAGACCATCCGACCTCTGAGTCGGCGTCCTGGCCAAGGCGTACGTCCCGGGATTGCTCTTTTATCGCTTCCCGAAGCTCTACTCCGTGCAAATAAAACCTGCCCTTCTCCTGCCCCTCAGCTCTTCTTACGCGTACGGACATGATGCTATCTTTGCCTCTCACTACCACGGGTGCCATGTAGATATATGAAACCAAACGCGGATTGTCGAGTTGTCTCCCGTACTCCACCAGCACCCCCTTCTGCAATACATCCGGCACCAGCGGAAAAACATCGACCACCATTTGCTTATGCTCTGTATTTGAGCTCTTATTGCTTATAAAATGTCGTATCGAATCCTCTACACCGCCAACACCCAGTACAACAACCCCAAGTGGATTCACATTTATCTCGGTAACTCCGCGCGCCCCATAATCCGCCGCTATTTGCGCGGCTAAATCCTTTACCTTCGCACCACGCCTTATTTCATACCTTCCCCCTTCCGTCCTTCCCACAGCTTCCCCCTCCAAGAAATCCGCTAGCCCTACCAAATTCTCAATCTCCCCATGCCTCATCTCATTTTCCGCGTACCCCTCATAGAGCGGCAAATTCCCCGGCAATGCACGCTCCTTCCCTTGCTGTACCACAAACTCCCCACGTCCCATTACCTTATCCCCCGCGTCTTCCACACCCGATATATCAAAATAAGAGGTCACCCGACCAGCCTACCCATTTTCCTCCATTTTTCAAGCACATTGTATATCTGCCAAAAAAAATAGTCTCCAAGCCCCCCCCCGCAATGCTAACCCTCACGCGGACTACACACGCCCTGTGCGCTAGAGGCATCCATCTCTCGACACCATTTCCAACCCCACCCACCCCTCCCCGGCTCCGCCACTTCGTACTTCGTACCTCGTACTTAATCCCCCCGTGTCTCCCTGCCTCAAAGTTACCGCCCACTACGAAGCCCTCATTTTTCTTGGGACAGCTGTGGAAATGCCTAGTCGAGAGCAAAAAAAGAGTTGGCAATTGATTTCGAATCAACTGTCAAACTTTTTTTGTTACCTCAGCAATTTTTTTTGAAATAAATTGGCAATCGGAAAACGTAGGGAAGGAATAAGTGCCTTGCAGAGAGAGAAGAAGCCGGGAAAGGGGGCTTCCCACTCAACTCCCCCATTGACGGTTGACACACATCCCCACCGCTGCAGCAGAAAGCATCATGATGACAACAGGACGCCTTGTAGTCGTTCAGTATTCGTTGACGGTGAGGGACTTCCTTCCCGGGCAGTTTGACAGTTGATTCGAAATCAACTATCATTGCGTCGGGTGGTGCTTAACCCCATCCCATCTTATACTATGAACACAAAATTTATTGCTCTGACAGCGATGTTGTGTGCGCCACTCGTAATGGCGCAGGGTCCGAGGTTCCATCGACCGGGTCACGGTCCCCAAGGAATGCATCAGGGTCGCCCCGGTCCGGGTGCCATGCACCATCCCATGCCGGGGCGTCCCGGTCCGGGTGCCGTGAATCATCACCGACAGGGCGGGCGTCCGTGGCAGG